>NZ_JAMXSG010000006.1:0-56543 GCF_024124365.1 Pseudonocardia sp. McavD-2-B | reverse complement strand
CCGGTCCCGGCGACGCCCCCGCCCCGTGGGACGGCCCGGAGGCCGGACCGGGCCCCGACCCCCGCGACGGCCGGGCCCGGCCGGTGGACCCGCACGACCTCGGGTACGACCCGCGCGACCTCGACCTCGATCCCGACGGGGACGGACCGGAACCCGACCCGGCCCCCGGTCCCGACGACGTCGAGGACCCGCCGCGCCGTGGGCGCCGCCGCGCCGTGCAGGAGGACCCCCGTCGACGCCGATGGCCGTGGGTCGTCGGCGTCGCCGCGGCGGCTGCCGCGGCCGTGCCGATCGGGCTCGCCGTGTTCGGTGGCACCGGGGACGAGACCCCGGCGGCGTGGCGCGAGGGTTCGGTCGCGTTCGGTGCGTCGACCGGTGGCGGTCAGCCCGGCGTCGTCCCGGCCACCGAGGTGTCCGCGGCGCCCGCGGCACCCACGGCGCCCGCGGCGGCCCAGATCACCTACGAGGTCACCGGGTCCGGCTCGGGGGTCACGATCACGTTCGGCCGCGGCACCTCGGTCGCCCAGGTCTCCGGCGCGGATCTGCCGTGGGAGCGCACCGCCCCGGCCGCCGGCGAGCCCACCGACTACTCGGTCACCGCCGCAGGCGGGTCCGGTGAGCTCTCCTGCCGGATCCTCGTCGACGGCGCCGTGATCTCCGAGGAGTCGGCCGACGGCGACTACTCCGCGGTCTCCTGCAACGGACGCCGCTGACGGCGGGCGGTCACCGGGGCCGCCCGCCCCGGAGTGCTCAGTGCGGCGTCTCCCGGAACCGCTTCCGCGACGCCTCCAGCTCCGCCTCGGCCGCCGCCCGGTTCGCCCAGTCGGCGCCCTCGACGCTCTTGCCCGGCTCCAGGTCCTTGTAGATCTCGAAGAAGTGCTGGATCTCCCGGCGGTGGAACTCGGGCAGGTGGTGGATGTCGCGCAGGTTCTCCAGACGGGGGTCGTGGGCCGGGACGCAGAGCAGCTTGTCGTCGCCGCCCGCCTCGTCGGTCATCCGGAACATGCCGATGGTGCGCACGAGCACGAGGACGCCGGGGAACAGCGGCTCGCCGGTGGTGACGAGCAGGGCGTCGAGCGGGTCGCCGTCCTCCCCGAGGGTGTCCTCGACGAAGCCGTAGTCGCCCGGGTACTGGGTGGCGGTGAACAGCGTGCGGTCGAGCCGGATGCGCCCGGACTCGTGGTCCACCTCGTACTTGTTGCGGCTGCCCTTCGGCACCTCGACCAGCATGTCGAACTCCACGGGGTCCTCCTCGACGCGGCAGCGGAACGGCAGGTCCAGTCAGTACACGGTCGGCCGCCCCGATGCACGTCCCGGCGCGCCGGACGGCCGGGTCAGGGGCGATTCGGCTCCCACGACTCCCATGCGGAGAAGTCGCCGAGCCCGGCCCGGGTCAACCGTCGGGCGAAGGCGAACAGCGCCGGGCAGTCGTCCGGGTACACGTCCAGGGACTCGCGCAGCTGCGGCCCCAGGCACGGCAGGTCGGTGAACAGTCGTCGCGTCCACACGGTGCGCACGGCGTCGTCGGCACCGGTCAGGGGGCCGAGATCACGGACTCCGGTGAGCAGCGCGACGAGGGCGTCGTGGACGGCGACGGTGCGGGCCGCGGCGGCGACCTCGCCGAACCCGGCCCAGGCCAGTTCCTCCAGACGGTCTGCCGGGCCGTCCCGGTGGGCCCGGAACGGCGCGGCGAACCGGGCCACCGCGGTGTCCCGGTTCGCCCGTCCGCCGATGAGGTCGGCCACCACGTCCCGGAACAGGACCGCGTCCTCCGCCATGGGACGAAGCCTAGGCGCCGTGGTGCGCCCCCCGGATGTGCGCTGCCAGCCGGGCCCGGACGTCCGCCACGACGCCCGGAGGGCCACCGCGCAGGTCGTAGGCGTGGTCGGCGCCGGGGACGTCGATGTGTTCGACCAGCGCACCGGCCGCCCGGAGACGGTTCGCGTAACGGACGGCCTCGTCGCGCAGTGTGTCCAGCTCGGCGGTGACGACGACGGCCGGCGTGATTCCGGTGAGGTCGGCGTCGTCGCCCGCAGCGGCCGGGGAGGCCAGCGGGTTGCGGGCGGCCTCCGGCGCCGGGAGGTAGGCGGCGTTGAACAGCCGGGAGATCCGCGGTCCGATGAGGGGCTTCGCGGTCCGCGCCCGCTTCGTCCCGGGCTCGCTGGCGAGGTCGAGGGGCGGGTAGTGCAGCACCTGCAGTGCGATCCGGGGTCCGCGGCCCGTGGCGAGGACGTGGCGTGCGGCCGCGGCGGCCAGACCGCCGCCCGCGCTCTGTCCGCCGACCGTCAGGCGGCCTCCGTCGCCGCCGTGCGCCGTCTCCGGGGCTGCGGCCCAGGCCAGGACGTCGAGCGTCTGCTCGACCGCAGCCGGGAACGGATGCTCGGGAGCGAGGACGTACTCGACGTCGAGCACGGTCACTCCGGTCGCGGCGAGTGTCCGGCACCATTCCTGGTCCTGGTGACGGCCGGGCAGGACGTAGCCGCCGCCGTGCAGGTTGACGTGCACCGGGCTCCCGTCCCCGCCGGGGTACACCGTCACCGGAGCCGCACCGTGCCGGGTGGGCGCGCTCAGCGTGCGGGTCCCGGCGGGCGCGACCCGCGACCGTGGTCCACCGGGCGCGTGGCGGAGCAGTCCGATCGCGGCCCGCACCAGCAGCGGATTCACGCGTGCACCCGGTCGGATCCGGGATCGGTGCGCGCGGCGAAGCCGGGGGGCAGCTCGTCGGGGCCGACGGCGATCACGGTCTCGTCGTCGACGCCGACGAACTCGAACAGGGTGATCTTCGCGAACTCGGGGATCGTCTCGATCGGGTGGGTCGGCCCCGCGTCGCGCAGCTCCCGCATGCGGTCGAGGTGGTCGTTCTGGAAGCAGACGGTCTCCGTGCCGTCGTCGGCGACCCAGCGCGGGAAGAAGATGGTGCCGTGCAGACGCCGCCGGGCCGGCATCACGCAGACCACGACCGAGGTGCCGGTCGGCTCGTTCCAGGACAGCTTGTAGACGCCCTCGTCGAGCCGGACCAGGTCCACCTCCTGGTCGCGCACCCAACGCCCGCCGACGTGACCGCTGTGGATCCGGTAGTCGATGGTGTGGTCGTTCTTGACGTACATCTCGTACTGCCAGCCGGTGTCGTAGGTGTAGATGAACCGGTGCCCGACGACGGCGGTCAGATCCTCTTCGTCCATGGCGATAGTATTGCAACAAAACTATTTTGTGGGCAATGCGTCGTGCGACACTGCCCCGGTGACGACGACCGCCGCGCTGATCGGCCGCGAGCTCGGCCCGCTGCGCCGGACCCTGCTGCGCCGTACCCGTATCGCCGCCGATCTGCCGGACCTGTCCGAGGCCCAGATCGAGCTGCTCCGCACGCTGGCGGCGGAAGGGCCGCTCGCGCCGAGCGAACTGGCGGCGGCGCTGCGTCTGGCACGGTCCACGGTGAGCAACCTGCTGCGCACGCTGACCGCCGCCGGATTCGTCGAGCGGCGGGCGGGGGCGAACCAGCGGACGGTGGTCGTCGCCGTCTCCGCGCGGGCGGCCGGGGCGCTGGAACGCTACGACGCGGCGGCCGAGGCCCTGCTCGGTGCGGCGCTCGACCGCCTCGCCCCCGCCGAGCGCGCCGCCCTGGCCGCCGCCGCTCCTGTACTGGCCCGGCTGACCGGCGCGCTCGACGCCGGCTGACCCCGCCTCCTCCCTGCGGTGGAGACACGGATCGTCCTCCGGACCGATTCGCCGGGCCGCGCCGACGGGCAGGCTCGCAGGTGTCTGTCCCCGAGCTACCGGCGAAAGGCCCCACGATGACCACCGAGAGCCCGGCCATGGTCCGCCTGCGTGACGCCGTCGGCCGCACCCTCGCGGCCGGCACCGCCCGTGCCACCCTGCTGATGGACATGTCCGGGACCCGCGCCGTGGGCGAGGCGCTCCCGCGGCGGCGGCGCCCGCTCCCGGCCCTGGCGCGGGCCGTCCTGCGCCGGGTGCCGCGGGAGGTCGTCACCAGCGGAGTCCTCGACCTCACCCGGCGCCGCGCCATGGTGGGCCACGACCACATCGCGTTCGTGCAGATCGAGGACCGGGTCTGGAGCGGGCGGCCCGGCCGCAGGCTCGACCGGCTGGGCCTCACCGATCCCGGCCGGATCGTCACCCCGCTGGCGGCCTTCGACCGGCTCGCCGACGTCACCGAGGCCCACGATCACGGCGTCGTCGCCGACCGCGGCGAGCGGTGGCGACGCCTGACCGTCACCACCGGCGACGGTGAGCCGGGCGAGGTGTGGCTCGACGGCGCCCACGTGCGCCGGATCCGGCTGCCCGAGCAGCGCCAGGACTCGACGACGGTGACGCTCGACGCGTTCGGCACCGACGTCGACGACCGCGACTGGACCCGGCTGCCCGGCTGAGAGCCCGGGTCAGCCGGCGGCCGCGGTCATCCGCTCGTTGTCCCGGCGCACCGTGCGGGCGGCGAGGAACAGCCCGGCCGACGCGATCGCCATCGACAGCGGCACGATCACGGCGAGGGCCTGCCGCAGCCCGTTCGCCGCGGCGTCGGCCGGGCTCGCGCCCGCGGCGAGGGCGTCCGCGGCGAACGCGTCCGACAGGGCACCGGCGATCACCGGCCCGACCGCGCCGCCCAGCAGGTAGAACGCGGCGAAGAACACCGCCGTCGCCGTCGACCGCAGCCGCGGCCCGACGACGTCGGCGACGGCCGGGTAGGCCGAGGTGTAGTAGAGGTACTGCAGCAGCCAGCCGGCGCCGAACAGCACGACGAATGTGCCCGTCGCCTCCGGTCCCACGGACAGCGCGAACCAGGTCAGGGGGACCGAACCCAGCGTCGCCACCGCACCGACCAGCACCCGCGCACCCGTCGAGCGGCGGGCCGCCCGGTCCGACACCCAGCCGCCGACGAGCAACCCGGCCAGCCCCGTCACGCCGACGACGACGCCGGTCAGCACCGCCGCCCCGGTCAGGGACGCGCCGAAGTAGCGCTGGAACAGCGGCACGGTGAACGTGTTGACCGAGTAGGCCGCGAGGTTCGCGCCGATCCCGGCGACGATCAGGAACCACATCGTCGGGACGGCCAGGATCCGCCGGAACGGCCGGTCGACCGGAGCCGGCGTCGCCTCGACCGTGGTCGTCGACGCCGGTTCGGACGCCCCGCGGCGGGGCTCGCGCACCAGGAAGAACCCGGCCGCGATGAGCAGCCCGGGGATCGCGGCCAGCACGAACGGGGCCCGCCACGTCCCGAACGCCTCGGCGATCGCACCGACCGAGAAGTAGGCGAGCACGAGCCCGACCGGCAGCCCGAGCTGGAACAGCCCGAACGCCCGCGCCCGCTTCCCCGCCGGGTAGAGGTCGGCGATCGTGGAGTTCGCGGCGGGCGCGTAGCTGGCCTCACCGATACCGACGCCGACCCGCATCAGCAGCAGCGAGACGTAGTTCCAGGCCGCGCCGCTCGCGGCCGTCAGCAGGCTCCACGCGACGATGCCCCACCCCATGATCCGGGCCCGCGAGCGGTGATCGGCGAGGCGCCCGAGGGGGAGCCCGCACAGGGCGTAGACGACGGTGAACGCGGCGGCCAGGACGCCGATCTGCAGGTCGGAGAGCCCGAACTCGAGTTTGACGGGCTCGGCGACGATCGCCGGGACGGCCCGGTCGTAGAAGTTGAACGTGTTGGTGGCGAACAGCAGCGCCAGCACCCGGCCGGCGTTGGGGGCCTGTTCGCCCTGCTCGGTGGGCAGGAAGCGTTCCCGTTCGGTCGTCATGTGACCCCCCGGTCTCGGCGTGGCCGCCCCGTTGCGGCCACGCCGGTCAGACTGCCCGACGGGGACGAATCCGTCACCGTCCACGGCTCACGCCCCGGTCGGGGCCACCACCATCGACCGGGTCCGGTCCGCGGGTGGTCGCCCGGGTGCAGCCCGACGGGCGACCGGGAGCGCGCCGTGGCCACGGCGAGCGCCGCCCAGGCCGCGGGGGCGAGCGCCCCGACCGACCCCAGCCCCCGGCCGAGCGCGACGAAGCTGCCGGTCATGGCGCTGACGACCACGTCGTGGAACGCCGTGAATGAGGCCCCGTCCAGGGCGCCCGCCGCCGCGGCCAGCAGTAGCGGCACCGCCGCGAAGATCCGGGCCGTCTGCTTGTCATGATCTGTGGCGAGCACGGCGGCAGCATTCGGCCGTTCGGCCTAAGGCGACGCTAAGTGGTGGGCAATGATCAGCTCACCCGTCGCGGCGTCCGCTCGTGCAGCGCGCGTGGCGCCGAGAACCTCGGTGCGCCAGGTCCGCATGACTTTGTCGGGGAGAATGAGTGGTGGTTCCGACCGGACGGGGGCGGACCCGATACTTGCTGCGGGCCTTCGTGAATGGACGACGTACCTCCGGGACACGGTCCTGGTCGGATACGTGCACTCGGTGGGAGCCTCTCGCTATGATCTCGATCCCGCCCCGGTGGGTGGTCGGTGCGACGGCGAAGGCATTGGTGACTCGTAGTGGAACGGCGTATCCCGGCTCGCCCTGTCGACGTGGTTCTGGAGCAGTCGCTGCGCGTGTTGAGGTCCTACGAGGCCGATGGGGGACTGGTCGAGGAACACGCGAACAACGAGCGTCGTATCGCGCAGGGCGGCTACGGTGATCGCCAGATCTTCGAACTGGTGCAGAACTCCGCGGACGAGCTGCGTGACCGTACAGGCGGTGAGATCGCGGTCGTCCTGACCGAGAAGTTCCTCTACTGCGCCAACGAGGGGAACCCGGTGACGGCCGAAGGCATCGACACCATCCTTCGCATGAGCACCTCGAAGAAGCGAGGCGGCCAGATCGGTCGATTCGGCGTCGGAATCAAATCGGTTCTTGCCATCTCCGATGCCCCGGAGTTCTTCAGCACGTACCGGGGCGAGCTGTTCGGGTTCGGCTTCGACCGGGAGTGGTCGGCGCGGCAGGTTCGATCGGTGGTGCACGGTGCGCGTGACACCCCGGTTCTGAGGATGGCCCGCCTTCTCGATGTCGCAGGTAGTCGCTCGACGGACCCGGTTCTGGACGATCTGTTGCGATGGGCGACGACGGTTGTTCGTCTGCCACTCGTGGCAGGGGTGGCCGGGCGGCTGGCAATCGACCTGCACAAGTTCCCGGTCGAGTTCCCGCTCTTCTCCTCGCACGTGGGGACGATCACGCTGGTCGACCGGCGCGGCCGTCCCCAACAGCGCCAGATCGACCACCGGTCGTCCGGGAACAAGCACTTCATCCAGGAGTCCCGGCTCGACGGCAGCGTCGTCGAGCACGAGTGGCGTGTCTTCACCGTCACGCATCGACCGAGCCGCACGGCCCTCGGCTCAGCGGGTGAGCTCCACGACCGACCCGAGATCGACATCTCGTGGGCCGTACCCCGTAGCAGCGGGGCCCGCGGGTTGTTCTGGTCCTATTTCCCCACCAAGTTCGCGACGACACTGAGAGGGCTCCTCAACGCCCCGTGGAAGACCTCCGAGGATCGCCAGGCGATCTTCGACGGGAACGCGTTCAACGAAGAGCTGATCTCGATCGCGGCGCGGCTCGTGGTCGACTCGCTCCCGGCGCTCGTCGACGCCAAGGACCCGGCGGCGTACATCGACTTCCTTCCCGGCCGGGGTAGGGAGGCCCCGCAGTTCGCGGACGAACGCCTGACACGTGCCATCTGGGCAGCGGCGGCGGAACGGCCCTCCCTGGTCGATCAGGACGGTGTGTTGCGCCGACCTTCCGAGATGCAGATCCACCCCGAGGACCTGCGCGAAGACTGGCTCCGTGAGTGGGCCGCTTGCCCCGACCGCCCGGTCGATTGGGTGCACCACCGCGCCGACACACGGGAACGCCGCGGACGGGTCAAGATCGTACTGGCGCAGGCGGGGCGGAAGGATGCGTCCTCGGTAGTGGAATGGCTGGAGGCGCTGGTCGGTCCATGTTCCCCACGGACCTGCGCGGCGGCGCTGCGGATCGCTTCCGAGATGTCCGTCGCGGGTCACCCGCTCGCCGATCAGGCGCGTAGTGCCAGGATTCTCCTGACCGAGTCGGGGCAACTGGTGTCACCGCAGCCGGGGTCGGTCTTCCGGCGTGCTGGTGACACCCTGGCTGACGGTCTGACCTACGTCGACGAGCGTGTCGTCGCCGAGTTCGGAGCCGCGGGCGCGCTGGACGTCCTCGGAGTTCGAGAGGCCGATGCGGCCGGTCGGTTCGCTGCTGTTGTCGATCAGGGCCTCGAAGGCTACGACGACGCCCGATGGACGGCGTTCTGGGAGATGTCCCGAACTGCGGGAACGACGGCCGTCCTGGAAGCGCTGCGCACCCGACCCAAGAGTTTCCGGACCGCGTTGCGTGTGCGCACCGTCGCCGGAGTCTTCTGCCTGCCCGAACACTGTCTGCTCCCCGGGCCTGTGGTCCCCGCCGATGGAAGCCGCGATGCGGAGATCGCTGTCGACATGCGGTTCCACACCGCAGATCTCACGGTGCTCCGAGCTCTGGGACTGCTCGACAAGCCGGTCCTTGAACGAGCTCCGCAGGAGGACGACTGGTTCGACGACTACTGCGATCACTACCACCGGCTGTACCTGAAGAGGCTGGACGAGGGGGATCCACGCCCTCTGCGGAAGTTCATGCGGTTCGACGGTCCGCCGCCACCCGGTCCCCTCGGAATCTTCCGAGCACTGTCAGAGGAGGGGCGGGCTGCGTTCGTCGGCGCACTCCCGGCAGCCACCTCCGCTGCCTCGTGGACGATGCAGGTGGGAAAGCAGCAGCAGACCCGTCAGCAGATCTTGTCCCCGTTGGCGTGGATGAGCCGGTCCATCGGTGTCGTCGCGACCTCCCGGGGGCTCAGGCGAGTGGTCCGCTCGGTGGGACCGGCTCTGAAGGAGTACTCCCATCTGCTCCCGGTGGTCGCTGTCGGGCAGGGCGTCGCCGCCGCTCTCCGCCTCCCGGACTCGCTCGACGCTGTCCGCCCGGTGGTGTGGGCGGACCTGGTCGAGGAGGCGTCGCAGAGCACCGACGACGCGTTTCCCGGTGCGGTGTACGCCCTGCTCTTCCGCGCCGATGCGGAGTGGCCGGAGGGGGCGGCCACGAGATGTCGGGTCGGCGACGAGTGGGTCTGCGACCGGCCTGACACCGAGATCGCGGTGACCGCATCGCCGACGGTCTATCGTGACCTGCGAAAGGAACAAATTCCCGCACTCCTGGTCCCGACCGAGGACGACGCCGCCACGATGATCGAACAGTGGCAGATGCTGGCTCCCGAGCAGGTCATCAGCCGGGAGCTGCGCCACGTCGCGGAGGCTCCCGGGCAGCCCCTGGGAGAGCTGTTCCCTGTGCTCAGGATGCGTCATCGGCAGTCCGTGGACGGGATCCTCGTCGTCCGATGCACCGAACTCGAGGAGATCACCCGGACTCCGAACGGCATCACCGCCGCCCCACGGCGCCACGCCGTGGAGGATCGTGCCCTTCTCGTTCTCCGTCCTGACGACGACGAAGCTCTTCTGGTCGCCGTGGACGAGGCGCTCCGCTTGGGGCTCGGACCCGGAGGGCGCCGTTCGGTTCTCGACCAGAAGCACCAGCAGGCGGCGAACGAGCGTAAACGGGCGATCCGTAGGGCGGAGAGCCCTGCGGAGAAGGTCCTGAAGATGGTGGGGGAGGACCAGCTGCGCGCTGGACTACCCCGTGGGCTCGAGGAAGCCGAGCGTCGGAAGTCCGGTCACACACCGACCGGCCTTCGTATCGCCGAGCTCGCACTGGACACACACGGTGGGTCGGTCCTACGACATCACGCCAAGGACATCGCCCAGCAGGACGAGACGTCACCGCGGACCTTCAACGGCTCGACCGGCGCGCGACGCCATGTCGCGGAGCTCGGATTACCGGAGGAGTTCGCCGGCGCCTCCGTCGTCCATCCACCCGAGATGGAGGAGGTCGACGGCCCGACAGATCTTCCCGCGCTGCACGACTATCAGGAACGGGTGGCGGCCCGGATGGTCGAGCACCTGTTGGCACCGGAACCGGCCCGAGCCATGCTCAGTCTTCCCACGGGTGCGGGCAAGACCCGTGTCGCGGTGGAAGCGGTCACCCGATTCGTCCGTGAACGCGGTACACCCATCGGTCCGGTGCTCTGGATCGCGCAGTCGGAGGAACTGTGCGAACAGGCCGTCCAGAGTTGGAAGTTCGTCTGGGGCAAGGCCGGGCCTGCGGGGCGACTTGTGATCAATCGCTTCTGGGGTGGCAACGACGCGGCACCGGTCACGGACGCGACCCAACTCGTCGTGGCCACCGACGCCACATTGAACAGCCGCCTCGGGAAAATCGATCACGGGTGGCTGCGCGCGGCCTCCGTCGTCATCGTCGACGAGGCGCACCGCGCTGTGTCCACCAGCTACACGCAGATCCTGTCCCACCTCGGTATCGAGCGCTCCCGTACCGCCAGGCCTCTCATCGGGCTCTCGGCGACGCCGTTCCGGGGGCGCAGCGAACAGCAGACGAGCTGGTTGGTCAACCGATTCGGGGCGCGCCGGCTCGACATCGGAATCTTCGAGGAGGGGCGGGAGTACGAGACCCTGCAGGACCTCGGGGTGCTGGCCAGGGTCGAACACCGCGAGCTGAAGGGGGCGACCATCCAGCTCGACGAGCGCGAACTGACGTCGGCGACGCAGTTCTCGACCCTGCCCTCCTCCGCGGAGGACGAGCTGGCGCAGGACGTGCAGCGCAACGACACATTGCTCGACGCCATTACCGGCCTCCCAGAGGAATGGTCGGTCCTGGTGTTCGCGGCCTCGGTCGAGCATGCGAAGCTGCTCACCGCCCTGCTGAACCAGCGGGGGAGGCCCGCGACCTCCATCGACGGCTACACCCCGGCCGGGGAGCGTCGCACCAAGATCGAGGGCTATCGGGCGGGGCGGTACCGGACGATCGTCAACTACAACGTCCTGGCCCAGGGGTTCGACGCCCCACGCACGAACGCGGTCGTCATCGCCCGTCCCACCTTCAGCCCGAACGTCTACCAGCAGATGATCGGACGGGGCCTCCGCGGCCCCCGCAACGGGGGGAACGAGAGCTGCACGATCCTCGACGTCCGGGACAACGTGCAGAACTACCGGGGTGAGCTCGCGTTCACCGAGTTCGAGTACCTGTGGCGGAAGCAGTGAGCGCATCGGTGGCGGGACCCGAACTGACCGACGAGCAGCAGGACGTCGTCGACCTCGCGGCGGACACCTTCCTGCTCGTCACGGCCGGTGCCGGTGCCGGCAAGACGCACACGATGATCGAGCGTGTCGCCCGCCTGGTCCGCGACGACGAGCTCGGCGCCGACGAGGTGCTCGTGCTGAGCTTCGCCCGCAGCGCCGTGCGGGAGCTCACCCGACGACTGGACAGGGCGGGTACCGCGACGAGGTTCGTCCCCGTAAGCACCTTCGACTCCTTCGCCCTCGATGTCCTCATGTCCACGGACGCCACCCTCGACTGGACCCAGCAGCCGTTCGACGAACGGATCCGGGCAGCCGCGGAGGTGATCGCCTCGGATGAACCGGTCGACCGTCTGGACGACCTGCGGCACCTCGTGGTCGACGAGGCCCAGGACCTGGTGGGGGATCGGCTGGTCCTCGTCGAGGCGATCCTGGACCGGACCGGCTGCGCGTTCACGGTCGTCGGCGACATCGCGCAGTCCATCTACGGTTTCCAGATCGAGGACGCCGAGACACGGCTGCACAGCGCGGATGCCTGCTTCCGACACATCAGGGAGCGGTTCGACGGGGTCCTCGTCGAACGGGAACTGACGCGCAACTTCCGTGCACAGCGGGACGAGGCTCGTCCGGCCCTCGCGTTCGGACCCGTGCTGAGGGTCGATCCGACCGATACCTCGCAGTCGTACTACGAGGACCTCCGCGACGTCCTGAGTGATGTCCCGGTCGTGGGTGACATTGATGACGACTACGCCCTGCTCGGACTCTACGACGAGGAACTCACCACCGCGGTGCTCTGCCGCACCAATGCGGAGACCCTGGTCGTGTCCGAGCGACTCGCCGACGCCGGCGTACCGCACCGTCTGCGTCGGACGGCGCAGGACCGGGTCGCGCCGTCCTGGCTCGCCGGTCTGTTCCGCTCGTACCCCGGGAGCACGCTCGGGCGCGATCGACTGACCGAGCTCCTCCCGTCGGTGCCGGGGGGAGCGGGACAGCACGTGGACACCGTCTGGAGGCAGCTGCGACGCGTAGCCGGTGACCGGGGCCGCGCCGTCGACATGCACCGGCTCCGGGACGCCGTCGCGCGACGCCGGCTGCCCGACGAGTTCACCGCGCAGCCGGGATCGGCCGTCGTCGTGTCCAGCTTCCACCGCGCCAAGGGTCTGGAATTCGACCGCGTCGTGGTCGTCGACCCGGGGCCGCTGCGGGAGAGGTCGGACACCCCCGAGCAGGAGGAGGCCCGGCTCCTCTACGTCGCGATGACCCGTCCGCGGGACGACCTGTGGCGGATGAACCCTCTCCGCCTGAGAGGCGTGCGCAGGTGGGATCGCGGGGACCGGATCGGGCGCTACGGGACGGGCAGGTACCGCCGCAACCACTTCGGTCTCGAGATCGTGGGCGGGGACGTGTTCGCCGAGGAACCCGCCGGAGCGCATCGCAGGTACGGGGCCGAGGAGATCCAGGAGCTGCTGTCGGGGGACGTGTCGGTCGGTGACGAGGTGGAACTGTGGTTCGACCCGGACGACCTGTCGACGACGGGCGGGCCGGTCTACCGGATCCTCTTCGAGGGCATCGACATCGGACGGACCTCCGACGGGTTCGGGACGGCGCTGTTCCGCTTCCTGGGCGGACACGCGAAGTACACGCCGAACCGCTACCCGGGACGGATCGAGCGTGTGCGGATCGACGCCGTGGAGACCGTCGCGGGGAGCGTCGCATCCGGTGAACGTGCCGGACTCGGGGCCGCGGGGGTCTGGCTCGCCCCCCGACTCGGTGGCCTGAGCCGCTTCGACTGGAAGGTTGCCGAGTGACTGCACTCGATGCCCGTTACCGCTTCCCCGAACAGATCACGGATCTGCTGGTCGCCGACCTGAGAGGACCTGTCCACGGGCCCGAGGAGGTGCTGACGGACGACCCGGCCAACGCGTACGTGACGGGGATGTTGTTCCCCGCCGACGGTGAACCCGAGCGGGCTCGGGAGCGGGCCGAGGAATCGGACGAGGAGGGGGCGGCACCCGCCGTCTCCACGGTGGACGAGGTGGCCGACACCGGCGTCGCGATGACGAACAGGCAACTGCCGCGCGCGATGGGACTGACCGTCGCCGTCGACGGTGCGCGCATCTCCTCGTTGGAGGTGACGGTCTCCGGGGCCTTCTACATCCCCTGCTCTCCCGACGGAACGCGCGTGCAGCCGCAACGCGTCGAGCGCGGGCACACCGACGCCGCCGACGGGGTGCGGTGGCACAGGGACCCGTTCGAGGAGCGGCTCGACGTCCCCCTCACCGGGGGCAACGGTCTCCTGCCCGTCCCCGGTGTCGACGGTCTGGTCCTGCGTAGTCGGGTGCGCCCTCCCACTGCCGGCGTCGTCGCGGTCACGCTGACCCTGGTGAACGAGCGGGTCGTGCGGAAGGGGGCGCTGGTCGACCCGGACTGCTGCTTCCAAGCACACATGCGGGTGCGGGCCGGTGGCGTCGCGGCGTTCGTCGAGCGACCCCGCACATCCCATGCGGTGGAGGAGGAACTCGCGTTGAGCGATCTTCTCCACCGGCATGCCCCCGTGTTCGCGACCGGACACGGCTGTTCGGTGGAGTGGACATGGGAGCCGCCGGAACCACGGGGCCCTCGACCCGTCAGTCGAGCCGCGATCGACGAGGTGCGCACGACGTTCGTCCCCACCCGAGAGGTCCTGCTCGCGGACAGCAATCCCGAGGCCCCCGAACTCGGCATGCTGGAGCTGGCCGAGGCACCGCGGACCGAATTGCTGGAACGTCTCGACGGCCTCGTGGAGCTCTACGCGGACTGGATCGGGAAGCGGGCGACGGACGCGACGGCTCTGCTCGGATCGGAGCACGAACAGACCGCGTCCACCCAGCTCGCCGCCTGCTACGAGGCACGGGCCCGGATGAGGAGCGGTGTCGCTCTCCTCCGTCGCGACCCGCGGGCGGAGCGTGCCTTCCGCCTGGCCTGTCGTGTGATGGCCGAGCAGCGGGCCCGCAGCGCCTGGCTCAGGGCGGGACGACGGGGTTCCCCGGACCCGGCGGCCGGGAGGTGGCGCCCGTTCCAGATCGGTTTCGTCCTGCTGTGTCTCGACGGGATCGTCGACGTCGAGCACGCCGACCGCGAGCTGGCCGACGTCCTGTGGTTTCCCACCGGTGGCGGCAAGACCGAGGCCTACCTCGGCCTGATCGCCTTCACGACGTTCCTCCGAAGGATGCGTGACGGCGAGGCCGGCGGTGGAGTCACCGTCCTCATGCGCTACACGCTGCGATTGCTCACCCTGCAGCAGTTCGAGCGCGCGGCCACGCTGATCTGCGCGATGGAGACGCTGCGCCGCGCGGAGCCGGACCTCGGCACCGAGACCGTGTCGATCGGCATGTGGGTCGGACGTGCGGCGACCCCCAACACCTTGGAACAGGCCGAGGAGGGTCTGGTCAAGCTCGGTCGCGCGGAGACCCTCCACGAGCAGAACCCGGTCCAGCTACGGGCCTGCCCCTGGTGCGGTACCCCCATCGACCACCGGCAGTACCGCGTCCTGCGGGCCGCCGGGCGCATGGAGATCCGCTGCGCGGACGAGACCTGCGCCTTCCACGACGGCCTCCCCGTCCACGTCGTCGACGAGACCATCTACGCGGCGCGGCCGACGCTGGTGATCGCCACAGCCGACAAGTTCGCGCGGATCGCCTGGCGGGAGGACGTCGCCCACGTCTTCAACCGCGCCGGTGCCCCGGTCGGGACCCGGCCACCGGAGCTGGTGATCCAGGACGAACTCCATCTCATCTCGGGACCGCTCGGGTCGATGGCCGGCCTCTACGAGACCGCCGTCGACCTGGTCGCGGATCGACCGAAGATCGTCGCATCGACCGCGACGATCCGGAGGGCTCAGGAACAGGGCGTCCGTCTGTTCGGTCGGAGCGTCCGGCAGTTCCCCCCGGCCGGCATCGACTCCCGGGACTCCTGGTTCGCGGTCGAGACCGGTCGTGGGCGCAAGGCGGCCCGCCGTTACGTCGGGGTCCTCGCCCCGGCCACGAGCCAGGCCTCGCTCCTGATCAGGGTCTACGCGGCGCTGCTGCACGCGGCGTCCGCCCTGGACGGCGACGACACCGAGCGGGATCCGTACTGGACGCTGGTCGGCTACTTCAACAGCCTCCGGCTCCTGGCCGCGGCGGAACTGCAGACCCGGGCCGATGTGGTCGAACGACTGCAACAGCTGGCCCGGCGGGACGGCGTGGAGCCGCGCGACCCGGAGAACCTCACGGAGCTCACCAGCCGCGAGCCGTCGAGCAGGATCCCCGCCCACCTGGCGGGCCTGTTCGTCGAGCGCCCGTCGCCGGACGCCGTCGACGTCGTCCTCGCCACGAACATGATCTCCGTGGGTGTGGACGTCGACCGGCTCGGGTTGATGGCGGTGATGGGCCAGCCCCAGACCACCGCGGAGTACATCCAGGCCACCAGTCGGGTCGGTCGGCAGCATCCCGGCCTGGTGGTGGCGATGCTGAACGCGACCCGTAGTCGGGACCGGTCGCACTACGAGGACTTCACCGCGTTCCACAGCGCGCTCTACCGACAGGTCGAGTCGACCAGCGTCACCCCGTTCGCCCCGCGGGCCCGCGACCGCGGACTGCACGCCGTCCTTGTCGGCATCGTTCGGATGATGCACCCGATCGCGCGACCCAACGATGCGGCATCCCGGATCGAGTCGTTCCTCGACGACGTCCGGGGCGCGCAGCAACGCATCCTCGAGCGCGTCGCGGCGGTCGAGCCGGAGGCCCGAGAAGGCACCGCACTGGACCTGGACGACTTCGTCGACCACTGGCGGCAGCTCGCGGAGATCAACCCCGGTCTCGTGTACGAGGCGCGACGTCGTCCGCCCCGAGGGGCCGACGACGCGCTGCTGCGCGCGTTCGCCTCGGACGAGGACCTGGAGAACGCCGCCGAGACCCTCTGGAGTCTGCGGGACGTCGACGTCGAGACCGAGCTGAGAGCGAGCCGTTGATCGTGGCCCCACCGCGCACCCGCACGACACGAACTCCTCGGACACCGAGGCCGACGAAGGAGGGTGCTGTCCGCCGCACCCAGCTCGTCTCCACCTACGGCGTCGGATCGATGATCGCGCTCGGTGAGCGCTCCTTCGTCGTCGGTGGACTGGACGACTGGAGGGTCGTGGACCACCCGGACCTGATCGAGGTCCGGCTCCAGTCCCGCCTCGGTGTCCGGGGCTTCGTACGTCCCCCGGCGCCGGACCTGCCCCCGGGGGCGTCGGTACCGGTGCGTCTTTTCCCGCAGTTGTACACGTGCCCCGGTGACCACGAGAACACCTTGCGTCGGTACCGGCAGTTCAATTCCCCACGCGGCAGGAACAGGTGCGCGGCGTGCGACGGGAGCCTGACCCCGTCACGGTTCGTCGTCGCCTGCCGCAACGGCCACCTCGACGAGTTCCCCTACTGGCAGTGGGTGCACTCCGGTCGTGAGGCGTCCGGCGGGAAGTGCGAGCTGAGCTACCGGGCGACCGGGCGGTCGTCCGCCCTGCGCTCGATCGTGATCAGCTGCAGTTGCGGTGCCGAGGCCTCCATGGAGGGCGCGTTCGGACGCGGCGCGCTCGTCTCGATCGGCTACACTTGCCGCGGTGGTCGTCCCTGGCTGGCCGACGACGCCGCCGAGCAGGGATGCACGGCCGATGTCCGCACACTGCAGCGTGGTTCGTCCGCAGCGTGGTTCCCGGTTGTCCGGTCCGCGCTGTCGATCCCGCCGTTCAGCAAGAAGCTGTTCGACACCGTCGGCAAGTACTTCGCGATGTGGAAGGACGTCGGTGACGACGTCGTCGCCCAGCAGGCGCGCAGCCTGAATCTGGTGGGGGGACGATCGGAGTACACCGAGCAACAGGTTCTCGACGCGGTGGCCGAGCTCCGCAAGCACGCCGCGGGGGAGGCGCCCGACCCATCCGTGGTCACCGGCTTCGAGCCGGCCGACGTGATCCGCCAGGAGGAGTACGAACAGCTCGGTCACGAACGCGACGAGGGACACTTCGAGTGTGCGCCGCCCCCGGACTCCGGTGAGGTGGGGCTGCCCGAGGGATTCGATCGGGTGATGCAGGTCTCCCGGCTCCGTGAGGTCCGCGTCCTGCAGACCTTCACCCGGGTCGAGGCGCCGCTGGAGAGCGATGCCGCGGAGCGTTTCGCGCCGCTCTCGAGGAGTTCCATGCCGGACTGGCTGCCCGGTGTCGAGGTCAGCGGCGAGGGTGTCTTCCTCCGGCTGGATCCCGATCGGCTGCGTCGCTGGGAGGAGGACCCCACCTCGGGTGCAGCCGCACGATCGGAGCTCGTCCGCGCGCGACACGAAGCGGCGCTGCGGCGACGGGTGTCCGGCCGGGAGGTGCCGGAGTCGCCGGTCCGTTCCCGGCTGATCCTGCTGCACAGCCTCGCCCACATGATCATCAACGAGTGGAGTCTCGACTCCGGCTACCCGGCCTCCGCCCTGCGGGAGCGCCTCTACGTTTCCGACCAGATGGCCGGTCTGCTGATCTACACGGCGAGCAGCGACTCGGCAGGCAGCCTCGGAGGCCTCGTCGAGCAGGGAAAGCTGGCGAAGCTCGGGCCTGCCCTGGCCTCGGCCGTGGAGAGGGCGCGGTGGTGCTCGGCCGACCCGTTGTGCATGGAGGCAGAGGCCGCGGGCTCCGACGGGCTCAACCTCGCGGCCTGCCACTCGTGTCTGCTCCTGCCGGAGACGAGCTGCGAGCTCAACAACGTCTTCCTCGACCGTGCGGTCGTGGTGGGATCGGATGAGGAGGGGGTGCGGGGCTATCTCGAGCAGCTCGCCCTCGACTGAGCCGAACACCGGCGTCCCCGCGAGCAGCCCGGACGTCAGTCGCCGCATGTCCCGGCAGGCGAGGACCGGGACGGCGCCGGAGGTGTCGCTGCGTCGGGAGCTCCACCGTCGCGGGCGACGCTTTCGGGTCGACTTCGCCCTCGGCTCGGTGGGGTTGCCCCGGCGTCGGGCCGACGTCGTGTTCACCCGACAGCGGGTCGCCGTGTTCGTGGACGGCTGCTTCTGGCACAGCTGCCCGGTCCACGCGACCCGGCCCCGTGCCAACCGCGCGTGGTGGGAGACGAAGCTCGCCGGCAACGTGACCCGCGATCGGGACACCGACAAGCGGCTGAGATCGGCGGGGTGGCACGTCGTGCGGTTCTGGGAACACGAGGACCCCCGCGCTGCCGCCGACGCGGTGGAATCGGTGCTGGACGACGGCGCCGACCGTGGTCTGCCGAGGTCGTGACGTCCGCCGGCCGTCCCGGAGGCCGGCGGTAACCTCATCTGGTGCCGCCCGGAACGCTCGCTCCCGTCGCCGACCCGAGGATCGTCGATCTGTTCGCCGGCCCCGGGGGACTGGACGTCGCGGCGCGATGGCTCGACGTCCCCGCCATCGGGATCGAGTGGGACCCCAACGCCCACCGGACCCGGCGGGCGGCCGGTCTGGTCTCGGAGTTCGGCGACGTGCGCGGCTACGGGCCGCACGCCTTCCCCGATGCGAACGTGCTGTGCGGCGGCCCGCCCTGCCAGACGTTCACCGTCGCGGGCGGAGGATCGGGGCGGCGGGCACTCGACGAGGTACGCGAGCTCGCTCATCGGCTGGTCCGCGAACGCGTCCTGTCCCCGGACACCCTCGCCGCCCTCCACGACGAACGCACACGTCTCGTCCTCGAACCCCTTCGGTGGATACTGCGGGCGAAGGACGGAGGCAGGGCTTTCCGGGCGGTCGTTCTCGAGCAGGTGCCCGCTGTGCTGCCCCTGTGGGAGACCATGGCCGAGCTGCTCGGGACCGAGGGCTACGTGACCGCGGTGGGGGTACTGCGGTCCGAGCAGTTCGGGGTCCCGCAGACCCGTCGCCGAGCCATCCTCGTGGCCCGGCTTCGATCGGATGTCGACCGGGTCCGGCTTCCCGCTCCGACCCATCAGACCTATCGCCGCGGCGTCCCACGTGATGAGGGCGACCTGCACTTCGCACCGTGGACGTCCATGGGAGACGCACTGGGACGGCGGGACTTCCGGGTCCGGTCCAACTACGGAACCGGCGGCAACCCCCAGGACCGGGGCACCCGTGAGTGGTACGAACCGGCAGCGACGGTGACCGGAAAGGTCGGTCGCAATCAGGTTCTCCCGTACGACGGCAGCCCGGCGGAACGCTTCAGCCATGCCGAGGCCGGCCTGCTGCAGACCTTCCCGGCGGACTTCCCGTGGCGGGGGAGCGACATCGACCAGCAGATCGGCAATGCCATCCCACCCCGGCTGGCCGCTCATGTCCTCGATGCCGTCCTCGGCCTCGGGACGGCGCCCGAGCGTTACGACGAGTTCGTGGCCCGCTCATGGGGTCCGACCCGGGAGGATCCCGAGGAGGAGGACGCATCGCTGTTGACGGATCTCGATGCCGTCGGATCCGAGAAGGATCCGCAGCCGATCGGGTGACCGGTCGTGTCGCGACGGGATCCGTCGCGACACGACCCGTCGTCACCGCGCCGATCGTGCCCGTTCGGCGTACTGCCGACCGCGATCGGCGATGGCCAGACCAGCTGTTCGACTCCGCTCCGGCAACGCCGGGACCGACGGCCCCGGAACGCCCGCGTCCCAGTCCTCGACCGGTGGCGCGCCGTCCGCCACCCACCGGCGGTAGCCGCCCAGGTCGTCTCGGTAGAAGCCCGTCTCGGCCTCGGGCGGGCTCCCGGCCGTCGCCAGATTCACCGCCCGTGCGAGATCGTTGATCCGCCGGGAGGTCGGAGGCTCGTCGTCGGACAGGAGGGACTGCACGAGGCCGAGGGCGAGCGGCCTGCACCGGACGATGGGACGGTGCAACAGGCTGTTGGGCAGGTCCTGGTTGCGGAATGCCTGCTGCACCGGTCGGTAGTCGTCACCGTCCCGGAAGATCTCGGCTCCCCACCACAGGCGGGCAAGGGCCTGCTTGTGGACCGGACCACGCCAACGGTCCTCGGCCACGACCCCGCCCTTGTCCTGCCAACGCCACCGGACGTAGGGCGCCGCCCGCACCGCAAGCCATTCCCAGGTGGCTCGATCGGACGCCTGGGCCCGGGTCAGCCGGAGCAGATTGTGCAGGTGCGGGGCCAACCAGGCGTCGCTGGCCGACTCCTTCGGCCACTGCGACCTCTCGGACCGCCCGATCGTCTCGGCGAGGAGCTCGTCGAACCGGTCGAGGGGGACCGGTCGGCCGCCGTCGCCCGTCACCACCTCCGAGGCGGATTCGACCAGGCTCGGGTCGGCGATCATCTGCACCCGCTCGTCCGGGCTCAGACGACGAACGAATCGTTGCAACTCATGCATGCTTCACCTCACGGCACGCGGTGACCAGTGCGTCGTCGCGACCGCTGAGTGCGGCGATCGCGAGATCCACGGCACCCCAGATCTCCTGAGCCACGAGCGCGGAGTCCCGGGCGGCGTGCAGCTTCTCGTAGAGCTCCTCCACGTCCCCGATTCCGGGCATCCGGTCGGCGACGGCCTGGCAGACCTGGCGGTAGACGGGGCGCTCCGGGGGCTGGACGACGCCGTCGTCCACCGACACCTCGACGGCCGCGGCCCGGAACAGGCAGGTGACCGCGTACCGCGCGACGTCGGCCCCGAGCAGGTCCCGCAGCCGTCGGCGCTCGAGCTGGGCGGTGTTGGCGTGCAAGAGATGCTGGAACCCGTCGACGGCGGCGTTGAGGAGCAGCCGCGGATCACCCTGCAGATCCATGTAGGCGGGGGACTCCGGCATGCTCCGGGCGCCGAGGGGGGCGGCGGGGTCCCGGAAGTCGATCCACACGGTCTCGAACGGCGGCATGCCGGGCGGTACCGGCGCGGCGGCGCGGTCGATCACCGCGGTCCAGTCGGGCCCGGCACCGACGTGGCGCAGCCTGCCTTCGACGGTGGCGACGGCCTCGACCCGTACCGAGAAGCGCTCGGCGATCTCGTCGCGGTCGAGCGTGATCTGCCCTGCTCCGGTGACGGTGTCGAGCGGGAACGGGATCCGTACGTTGGTGGGAGTGCACTCGACGACCGCGTGGGCGGCAGCCCCCGCGACGGACGAGAGCGCCTCGGGATCGATCGAGACCGCCATCCGCAGCTCACGCCACGCCGACGTGTCGTCGAGCGCCACCCTCTGACGTTCGCCGTCGACGAGCGAGGGGTCGACCGGGACGCCGTCGACGAGCACCTCGTCGATCATGAGCTGGAGGTCGTCCTTCAGGGTCGGCCACGGGAAGCGGACGGTCATCGCGTGCCCTCCTCGCCGTCGACGAGCGGACCGGTGCCGCGCAGCACGACGTCGACACCGGACTCCTCCGCGGGAATGGGGAGCTCCGCGGTGGAGCGGCCGCGCAGGACGACCTTGACGAACCGTCCCCGGTCCTTTCCGGCGAGGCGGAGCTCGCCGTCGACGATCTCGCCCCCGCCGTCGACGACGTCCAGGGAGGCCCAGTCCACCGTGTCGAGTCCGCCGTCGAAGCCGGCGAGCGCGAGACGCGGACGCATGGACCACCCCTCGGCGCGGTTGCGGGCCTTCACCTCGAAGTGGACGTCCCAGCATCCGTCCACGACGGTCCACTCGACCAGCTGGGTGTCGGGTTTGCGCGGTGCCGACACCCCGCCGCCCTTCCCTCCGGGGTCTCCGCGCAGGAACCGCAGGTGTCTCATCACCGATTCCGGGGCCTTTCCGGCGGGTGGCGGTGGGGCGCCGAACAGCAGCAGCAGCTCGTCCAGCACCGCGCGTTCGATCTTCCGCAGGTTGGGGACCCACGGGGCGACGTAGTGAGCGGTGAGGTTGGCCTGCGAGGCCTGCTTGCCCCGCGGTCCGGGGATCCACCGGTCGTGTGCGGGGGGCTCGGAGAACCGCAGGAAGTCGTCCGCATGGATGTCCTCCGTGGCCGGCGAGTCCGGGTCGATCGCCGCCCCGGCCACCAGGAAGGCGTGGTAGGTCTGCGACTCGAAGGCCCTGTCGATGGTCTGCACCACCATCTCCGGCCTGCGGAAGAGGCAGACCTTGTTCTCCAGGGAGTCCCGCTGCTTGTCCGAGGCCGTCACGACCAGCTTGGCGGTGTGGGTGAAGCGGTTGTGGCGGGTACCGGTCCGCCGCCGTGAGATGTCGATCGGCACGTCCCGGACGACGACGGAATAGGGCTCGTCGAGCACCTCGTCGATGTCGCCCTCGTCGAACCGCCGCAGGGCCCGGACGAGTTCGGTGTAGGTCTCCTCGGGGTCGACGTGGATCTCCTCGCGGTGCGGTCCGTCCTCGATCTCGATGCGGACCCGCATCCCTCCTCGGGCCAGGAGCGGCCAGAAGTTCTCCTCGATGCCCTCGCGCAGCTCCCTCGCCAGGTCCGCGAGTTCGCCGCCGCCCAGGTCGGGACGGTCCGGGTCGTAGAAGCCCAGGAGCAGGGCGGACGTACCGGGGCGGGGATCGCGACGGTCGAGGTACAGCTTGTGCGCCAGTCGCTCGTCCCCCCAGATCGAGGCCACGCCGTCGTCGTCGACCGGATCGCCGAAGTAGCCGCGGCCCTGGTAGCCGACCCCGTCGGTCGTGTGCACGACCCCCTGGTTCACTCCGAACAGCCTGTTCCGGCGTAGCCCGGCCACGGCGTCGTCCTCGGAGAGGACGGAGTTGAAGAGGACCGTCTGCAGTCGGGAGAAGCGCCAGTAGACGGCCTTTCCGAGACCGAAGGATCCGCCGGAGGCCTCGTCCTTCCCGCTGAACAGGTCGAGGCGGCAGAGCTTGATGAAGTTGCCGTACTCCGACGACGGGACGCCGTCCTCGGGGAACTCCGGCCCGGTGAGCCCGCGACAGCCGTAGTCGGCGACTCGCAGCAGGACGAGCGAGTCCTGTTCCTCGACGGCCTCGAGCCCGGCCCGGATCTGTCCCGCGGTGACCGCACCCGACGACTCGCCGCCCATCGAGCGGAGGTGGGTCCCCAGCACGTCCCAGCCCACGGCGTTCTCGAAGTCTCGCCGCCGACTGCCGTCGAGCCGGATGAAGGTGAAGACCAGTTCGGCCGGCGTGTCGATGCGCGCGTCAGCGGAGTTCTGGGTGCTCTCCCTGGCCAGCGAGGACAGACCGGCGTTGACGGTCCACTGGTTCGCATTGCCGAAGTTCCCGTAGTTGCGGCTGCGACGTTCCCAGCACCACGTAGCGGTCATGCACGTTCCCTCGTCGGTTTGCGTCAGGCCACCCCCTGTGTCGGACGGCCCACCCACCGTCTATCGCGGGAGCGCCGCCGCTGTAACGGGACAGTCCGATCGTCACCGGATCGTGTCCGGGCGGCCCGACTGTTCCGTGGCGTGGAGTGGGGAGGTGATCGCGCGCGGTGAGTGCGGGCGTTAGCGTGACCCGATCGACCGGAGGTAGCGGCGACCGCAGCGGCGGCTCCCGTCCGACCGGTCGCGGCACGAGGGGAAGGCAGCACGCCGGATGGCAAAACTGACGACCATCCTGGACCAGATCGACGCGGGAACGATGCTCCTGCCCGAGTTCCAGCGTGGCTACGTCTGGAACCGCGATCAGGTCCGAGGTCTCATGCGCTCGCTCTACCGTGGGTATCCGGTCGGGGCGCTGCTCGTCTGGGAGACCGAGAGCACCGACCAGGCGATCCGGGGGGCGGCCGCAGGCGCCACCGGCCAGAAATCGCTGCTGCTCGACGGTCAACAACGGGTCACTACCCTGTACGGCATCGTGCGCGGGCGGGCGCCGGTCTTCTTCGAGGGGGACCCCTCGGTCTTCGAGGAGCTCCGGTTCAACGTGCTGACCGAGGCATTCCAGTTCCACGCCCCGGTCAAGATGAAGGACGACCCGTTCTGGATCGACGTCACGGAGCTGTTCGTGGACGGGACGCGCGCGACCTACAAGGCGCTGGCAGCGCACCCCGACACGGCCGAGGACTTCCCGACCTATGCGGAGCGGATCCAGCAGCTCCGCAACGTGCTGGAGAAGGACTTCCACGTCGAGGCCATCACCGGCGCGGACAAGACCGTGGACGTCGTGGTCGACATCTTCAACCGCGTGAACTCCGGCGGTACCAAGCTGTCCAAGGGCGACCTCGCGCTGGCGCGGATCTGCTCGGAGTGGGGCGAAGCCCGCCCGACGATGCGTCGCAATCTCGACCGCTGGGCGGCAGGCGGGTTCCACTTCACGGCCGACTGGCTCCTGCGCACCGTCAACGCCGTCGCGACGGGGCGGGCGCCGTTCTCCGCGTTGGAGGACGTGTCCTCCGCGGATTTCGAGCACTCCCTCAACGTCACCCTCCCGGCCATCGACCACTTCCTCTCCGACCTTGCCGTCGGGCGGCTCGGCCTCGACCATGACCGGGTCCTGATGGGTCGCTACGCGGTGCCCGTCCTGGCCCGGCACCTCTCCAACAGAGGTGGTCGGTTCGCCGACGGGGCCGAGGCGGACCGTGCGCTCTACTGGTACCTGCAGGCTGCGCTGCGCGGCCGCTTCGCCGGGTCCACCGAGACGTTCCTCGCCAAGGACCTGGAGACCGTCGACAAGTCGGGTATCGACGGTGTGATCGCCGCCCTGGCCCGGTCCCGCAAGGGCAACCTGGCGATCGACGCACAGGACTTCGAGGGGGTGGGCCGCGGATCGCGCTCCTATCCCTTGCTGTACCTGCTGGCTCGGGTCAACGGGGCACGTGACCTGGTCTCCGGCACCGAGCTCGGCCGCACCTCGTCCCCGGTGGGTGTGCACGAGATCTTCCCCAAGACCTGGCTGTCCCGGGCCGGGCTGGGACGCTCGGAGGTGAACGCGATCGCGAACTTCGCGTTCGTCACCCCGGCGTCGGGTACCCGGCTCAGCGGCCGTGACCCGGCGCAGTACCTCGCCGAGCTCGATCCGGAGGTCCTCCGCTCCCAGTGGATCCCGGAGGACCCGTCGCTGTGGAGCATCGACGCGTTCCCGGAGTTCCTGGCAGCGCGTCGCGAACTGCTGGCACGGTCGGCGAACGAGTTCCTCGACGCGTTGCACGCCGGTACCCGCCCGTGGGCGGGGCGCCTGGAGCAGATCGTCGTCACCGACGAGCCGGACGAGACCGATGCCCGCGCCGCGCAGGTCCGGTCCCTGCTCGACGAACTCGTCGAGATGGGCTTCGCCCGCCCCGCGCTCGACACCGAGATCCCGGACCCGGAGACGGGGCGACCGCTCGCGGTGGCCGAGGCCTTCTGGGCCGACGGTCTGCAGCCGGGGCAGGGCGCGCCGGTCGTGCTCGAGCTCGACCCCGACGAGGCGGACCTGCCCCGGCTCGCGGAGCTGGGCTGCGAGGTGTTCACGTCGGTCGACGCCCTGCGCGGCTACGTGCAGCGGCGGTCCGAGGTCGTCTCGGGTGACGCCGGGGCCGAGACGACCTCCGGCGCCGGCCTGCGCGCGGTGGACCCCGACGCGGTCGCGGAGGAGGTCGACGCCGACTTCGACCGGGCCGTCCTCGCGAGCATCGACACCTGTCGTGAGGAGCTCCGCTACAACCCCCGCTGGTTCCGGGTGATGGTCAACCAGCACGGGGCGATGGGCGCGACCCGCAGGCTCCTACGGGCCCCCGCGGTCAGCGACGGGTTCGTCAAGCTGTGGCAGCTCGGACGCCTCGACCTCACCGCCGAGGCGCTGGTCGCCGATCCGCGCTTCAGCCGTCTCTTCGACGACGACGAGGTGCGGATCGCCCGATTGCGGCTCGACGAGTACGGCACGGGAGCTACGGCGCGCTGACCTCGGGAAGGAGCGGGCTGCGGGTGCCCGACCAGGACACCCGCAGCCGCTCCCGCGCTCGGGTGCAGGCGACGAAGAGCAGACAGCGCTCCTGCTGCACGTCCAGCGCGTGCCGCACGGGATCCTCCGCGGCGTCGGTGACCGCCACGGGCAGCGGGAGGTGGGCCGCGCCGGCGTCGGCGACGGCCACGCAACGGAACTCCAGCCCCTTCATGCCGTGCATCGTCCCGATCCGTACGGCCTCCGCCGGTACGTCGGTCTCGTGCATTCCCGCCGTCGTCACCCCGTGCGCCCGCAGCCGCGCGGCGAGCTTCTCGGCGAGGCGCCTGGTGCGGCACACGACGGCGACGTCGCCGGGGGAGACACCGTCGATGCGCCACTGCTCGACGGCGAGTGCGAGCTCCTCCGCCTCGTCGTCCGGGGTACGCGCACCGAGGATCTCGGGTTCCGCGCCGTGCAGTGCCGACCGGTAGCCGGAGAGGGAGTCCATCCCCTCGTCGAGGTCGGCGACGGCGACGTCGCTCATGACGGCCATGGACCAGCGCAGGATCTCGGCCGTGGTGCGGTAGTTGACCTTCAGGCGGGTCGACCGGCCACCGACCGAGATGCCCATCTGGCGGAGGCTCACATGATTGCCGTAGATGCGCTGGTGCGGGTCACCGGTGAGGAACAGGTCGTCGGGACCTGTCGCCACCGCGGCCCGCAGGAGTCGCCATTGTGTGGGGTGGAGGTCCTGCACCTCGTCCACGACGACATGGCGGAACGGGCGCTCCGGGCGGGCCGCGACCAGCCTCGCGGCCTCGTCGGCGACGGTCAGGTGGGTCCACAGCCCGTCCGTGCGCAGCCCGTCTGCGAACCGGTGGACCGCCTCCCAGACACGGTGTTTCTGGTTGCGGGTGAGCCCGCGCCCCCGCCCGCGGCGCGGAGCCGAGAGATAGCCGTCGACGTCGGTCACGGCGTGCGCGAGGACCACGTGCCGCCACTCCTCGAGCAGGAACGAGGCACCGAGATCGAGGCCCACGGCCTGCGCCGCGTGGGTCATCCGATCGCGCAGTTCGTCCTCGGTGGCGATCCGGACCGCACCGCGCTGCTCGCGGACCACGGCCGAGGCCCACCGGTCGATGTTGAGCACCTGCACCGCCGCGCGCTGCGGCTCGTCGAGCAGACGGGCGACGTCGCGCTCCAGGGCGTCGGCGAGGCCGCGGGTGTAGGTGGTGAGCAGGACGGACTTCGGCGGGAGGTCACGCGTCTCGGCGAGGTGCTTGACGCGGTGCAGCGCGACCACCGTCTTGCCCGTACCGGGTCCGCCGGTGACCTGCGCACTGCCCCAGAAGGTGGGCCGATAGGCCAGTTCATGCTGCGACGGGTGCAGGAACACCCGCCACATCGCCAGCGGCTTGTCGAACAACGCCAACAGGTCGTCGGGGCCGTCGACGAGGGCGATGCGTCCGAGGGTGCGCTCGACGGCGGCGTCGAGGTCGTCGGTGTCGACCGGTCCCTCGGCCAGCCGTGGCGCGACGACGTCGGACCACACCTGCTCGACGGAGAAGCCGGCAGCGAGTGCTCGGAGCACGTCGGCCTGGTTCTCCGGCATGATCGGTGCGACCGCGTCCAGGCCCTCGTCGTCCCGGATGGTCCGCGCGACGGCCAGGATCTGGGCGTCGATCCCGAACCGTGTGAGATCGGCGTCGGACACCTCGGCGAACAGACGCTGCTCCCCGCCGTCCGCGGTGTCGGACACGGCCTCGGCGTCGGCGATCTCCGCGAGTCGTTCGACGTCGCGGACCTCGACCACCCCCGACACCTCGTTGACGGAGACGGTGTGGGTCTTCGCCCAGCTGTTGGCCTTGTCGTGTGGCATCACGTGGAGCAGGACGAACCGGTCACCCTTCTCCGGGGCGAGGACGATGCCGCGCCACCCCTGGTCGATCCGGATCGTCCGTACCCGCGCATCCCGGGACCCGGAGATCTTCTCGAGGTGCAGGCCGGCGTGGGTGTGCTCGGCGAACTTCCCCAGTGCGTCGCGGGTGAGCTTCTGGACGGGCTTCTGCAGACGGCCGAACTCGCTGAGGAAGTCGACCCCGACAGCCAGAGTGGGCACGAGGGTGCCGCTCCATTCTGTGGTGGACGTGGACCGGGGCGGTCGCGACGTCACGCTACGGGCGTGCCGGTGTCGACACGAGTTCCGCGGTCGTGTCGACACCGGCGATGCCGGCGAGTGCGAGGACGATCCGTGCCGCGGCCGTCGCGTCCTGCAACGCGTCGTGGTGGGTGAACGGACCCAGGCCGAGGTGGGTGGTCACGCTCGTCAACCGGTAGTCGCCGAGGACGAGGTGCGCCTTCGCGAGTCGACGTGTGCACAGCACGCCGAACGGGGCGGCCGGGATACCGCTCGCGACGCACGCCTGTCGCAGTGCCGACGTCTCGAACGAGGCGTTGTGGGCGACCACGACGTCGTCGCGGACGAGGTCGACGAGCGTGCGGTGCACGGCGGGCCAGGTCGGCGCGTCGACGACGTCGGGCTCGCGTATGCCGTGGATCCGCACGTTCATCGGCTCGAAGCCGGGCACGGGCGGACGGACGAGGGTGGCGAACCGCTCGATCACGCGGCCGTCACGGACTCTGACCGCGCCCACGGAACACACCGATCCCCGATGACGGTTGGCGGTCTCGACGTCGAGGGCGACGAAGTCGATGCTCACGGGACGGTCCTCTCACGGTTGCTGGTGGGGGGAGTCGGTCGTGCGCCCGCGGCAGCACGGTGCGCCGCCGACCAACGGGCCGGCAGGTCGCCGACGGGGCCGACCTCACCGACGAGGTAGGTGCGGCGTCGGACGGCAGCGGCGATCTCGTCCCAGAGATCGACCACCCAGCGCAGGCAGTGCGCGACGCCGAGCAGCTCGGTCGCGACGTCGGATGCCCCGGAGACCGCGATCCCGACGATCTGCCGCAGCTCGTCGAGAGTGCGTGGCGGTGCGATCAGGGACGCCCCGCGCCGCCACTCGACCGGGGTGACCGACGGGCGCACGGATCGCACCCGGTCGACAGCGGTCTCGACGAGTGCTCGGCGGGCAACGGTGTCCTCGACGGCGTCGAGCACGGAGAACGTCCTGCGTCGCACGTCCTCGACGGAGAGGTCGTGCCCGGCGACCGGGCCGAGGCGGCCCACCAGGGTGCGCACCAGCGGTACCGACGTACCGGTGATCGGACGCCCGTGCAGCCGCTCCAGCACCGAACGGGCCGTCGCGGGATCGGTGAACGCCTCCGCGGTCGGCACCATCCAGGCGCCCCCCGGGCGCCCTCGCCGGTCTGTCTGCCAGAGCGCCAGCGAGGGGACGCCGCGGTCGTCACCGGCGCCCATGATCGCGGTGCCGATGAAAGCCGAGGAGCCGCTCACCGCAGGGCCACAGCGGCAGCGCGGGAGAACAGCGGGCCGCGCCGTTCGACCGTGGTCGGGTGCGGCCCCGTCGGCACGACGGGTCGCGGCGCACCGTCCGCGGCGTCGTCGGGGATGCGGTCCGGGAACGCCGTGCCGGCGGACGGGCGCGTCACCGCCGGACCGGTGGACACGGTGGGGCCACGCCCGACGGGCGCCTGCGCCGTGCCGACGTCGACTCGGGGGCGGGCCCGCGACGGGAGGTTCGAGTCGGACGCGGCGTCGTACAAGGGGTTCACGATCGGTCACTCCACGGAGGTGCTGGCTTGTATTCGCGTGTATCCAGTAGGGCAAACTGTGAATCCATTACACAAGCCGTACGACGACTCGACGCGTCGCCTTTGCGATCCATTACTGTGACGCAGGTCCATGCGAGAGGAGATCGCCGTTGACTGCCGTCCAGGCCGGTCGAACCGACGCCGGGTCCCCCGTGGTCGGGTCGTTGGTCCAGGTCAGAGGGCGCCGATGGGTCGTCGGAGCCGTCGATCCGGCGCCCGGCAGCACCCTGTTGACGTTGCAGAGCGTCGAGGACGGGGAGTACGGCCGGACCCTGGACGTCATCTGGGGGCTGGAGCCGGGTCGTCGGGTGATGCCCGGTGGCTCGTTGCCCGACGTCACAGCCGATGGCTTCGATCCACCCGAGCGGCTGGCGGCGTTCCTCGACGCGGTGCGCTGGTCCGCGGTGGCGTCCGCCGACGTCTCGACCCTGCAGGCCCCGTTCCGGTCCGGGGTCGCGATCGAGGATTACCAGCTCGAGCCGGTCTCCCGCGCCGTCCGCGCCCCTCGTGTGAACCTGCTGTTGGCCGACGACGTCGGGTTGGGCAAGACCATCGAGGCCGGCCTGGTCGCGCAGGAGCTGCTGCTGCGCAACCGCGCACGCCGGATCATGATCGTCTGTCCGGCCGGCCTGACCGTGAAGTGGCGCGACGAGATGGCCGAGAAGTTCGGCCTCGACTTCGCGGTCGTCGATTCGGAGCGGTGCGCCCGCGTGCGCCGCGAGCTGGGCAGCGGGGCCAACCCGTTCCGGGTGTACCCGTTGACGATCGTGAGTCTGCCGTGGTTGCGCGGACCGAAGGCGCAGCGGCTGCTCGACGAGGTCCTGCCCGCCGCCGGGCCCGACCGCGAGCGCGTGTTCGACCTGCTGATCCTCGACGAGGCCCATCACGCCGCTCCGGCGTCACCGCAGCAGGTCTACGCGGTCGACTCCCAGCAGACCAAGCTCGTCCGACGCATCGCCCCGCACTTCACGAACCGGCTGTTCCTGTCGGCGACGCCGCACAACGGGCACCAGTCCTCGTTCACGGCGCTGCTGGAGATCCTCGACGACCAGCGGTTCGCCCGTGGCGTCGAACCGGACCGTGAGGCGGTCCGGCGCACCGTCGTACGGAGGCTCAAGCGCGACATCGTGAACGCCGACGGCACATCGCGTTTCGTCGCCCGGCACACCAGCCCCATCCCGGTCGAGTACCCGGCCGACGAGCAGGAGGTCCACGCCCTGCTCGCCGAGTTCGCGCAGCTCCGGCGGGCCCGCACCGCCCGCCGTCGCGGCCGGCGGGCGGCGGACCTCATCACGCTGCTGCTGAAGAAGCGGCTGTTCTCCAGCCCGGCCGCCTTCGCCCACACCGTCGGCGTCTACCTGGAGACGCTGAACCGCCGCGCGGGGCGCCCGACGGCCGCGCAGCAGATCGACGACCGCGACGACGTCCCCGAGTGGCTCGACGACTTCTTCGACGAGACCGAGACCTACGGCGACGAGGAGCTCGGCGAAGCCGAGGACGACGCCGTCGGGCGGGCGATCCCGCTGCAGACCGACACCCCTGCCGACCCCGTGTCCGGCGTCGACCGGGAGATCGAGCTGCTGCGTCGGATGGAGCGGTGGGCCCTGGCTCATGAGGCCCAGCCCGACGCCAAGGCCGGCGAACTCCTCCGCTACCTCACCGCCGTCTGCCGGCCGGACGGCGAGCTCTGGACCAACGAGCGCGTGGTGGTGTTCACCGAGTACCGCGACACCCAGCGCTGGCTGGCCGGGCTGCTGCGCGACCAGGGCATCGACGCCCCACAGCTCGCCCAGCTCCACGGCGGGGTCGACGCCGACGAGCGCGAGCAGCTCCGGCTCGCCTTCCAGGCCGACCCCACCGAGCACCCGGTCCGCATCCTGCTGGCCACCGACGCCGCCAGCGAGGGCATCGACCTGCAGAACCACTGCCACCGGCTGGTCAACTACGACATCCCCTTCAACCCGAACCGGCTCGAGCAGCGCATCGGCCGTGTCGATCGCTACGGCCAGGAGCACCCGCCGGACATCCGGCACTTCGTCGGGACCGGGTGGCGGACCGCTGTCGACTCCTACGCCGCCGACCTGGAGTTCCTGTCCCGGGTCGCGAAGAAGATCTCCACCATGCAGGCGGACCTCGGCTCGGTGAACGCGGTGCTCGCCGACGCGGTCCAGCGCCGCATGCTGGGCGAGATCGCCGACTTCGACGTCGACGGGGTCGACGGCGGCCCGGGCCCCGACCTGCCCGTGGACACCGACGTCCCCCGGCAGGTCCGTCGGCTGCGGGAGACGCTCGACCGCACCGTCGAGGACCTGGGCATCACCCCGTCCTCGGTTCGCCGCGTGGTCGACACCGCCCTGCAGCTGGCCCGGCAGCAGCCGTTGCGCGAGGTCGTCGACGAACGCGAGTTCCGCGACGGGCTGTTCGAGGTCCCCACCCTCACCGGTTCGTGGGAGCGTGCGGCGGCCGGACTGGTCGAGAAGCTCGACACCGGTGACCGGGAGCCCCGTCGGTTGCCGGTCACCTTCGACGCCGCGGTGGCAGCCGGGCGCGACGACGTCGTCCTGGCCCACCTCAACCACCCGCTCGTCGCGATGTCCACCCGGCTCTTGCGTACCGCGGTGTCCAACCCCGACATCGGGCTGAACCGGGTCACCGCCGTCGTGTCGGACGATCCCAGCCTGGAGGACGTGCTCGCCGTCGCCTACACCCGGTTCGTGCTGGTCGGCGCCGATGGCGTGCGCCTGCACGAGGAGGTGCTGCACGCCGGCGGGTGGATCCCCGGACAGGGCCGGTTCCGCCGGTGGGAGAACCTCGGCGGGCTCGGCGCCGCGGTCTCCCGCGCACTGGGGTCCGGCACCCCGGCCGCGCCGCACGTCCGTGAGCGGCTCGCGCAGCGGTGGCCGCAGGTCCGCGACGGTCTCGTGAGCGCGATCGACTGGCGCGCCGACACCCGCCAGGCCTCGCTCGACCGCGTCCTGGCCGAGCGACGCCGGGAGGAGGTCGACCGCACGACCGAGGGGCTCGACCGCTTCGCCCACGTGCTGCGCACCGCACTCGACGAACCCGGGGCCGAGGCCGAGAACGCCCTGTTCAGTCAGGCCGAGGCGAGCCGGACCGCCGAGGAGCTCGCCCAGTACCGCCGCGACCGCAGGCAGTGGGCGGAACGGCTCGCCGGCCTCGACGCCGAGCGCGACCGCGAGCTCGCGGCGATCGAGGCCCGCTACGCCGACCCCACACCGCACCGGTTCCCGGTCGCGGTCGTCCTCGTGGTCCCGACCCGGGAGGCCGTCCGATGACCCGCACGACGACCCGCCGCCGCACCGGCGCCCCGCCGGTCGACGCCGTGGCCCAGCACCGTGACTGGCTCGCCCTCGTCGAGGTCGACGGACCGTTCCTGTCGCTGCCCGTCCTGCGTCGGGTGTGGCCCGCGCTGGAGGCGCTGGAGCCGGCCCAGCGGGAGGCGCTGCGCCGCGAGCACAGTGCATGGCGGGACGACCCGACCGGCGGTCGGGAGGCGTGGGTCCGCTGGGTGCTCACCGAGCTGCTCGGCTGGGGTGCCGAGCTGTCCGACGACGTCGCCCCGGTCCTGCGCTGGGAGGTCCCCGAACACGACACCGTCGTCACTCCGACCCACGCGCTGGTCGCCCCCGACAGCGCCCCGGAGCGCCCGGAGCTGCTGGTCACCGTGCTGTCCGACGGGTCGACGCCGACATCGCGGATCCCCGACTCGTCGTGGGCCGCGACGCCGGTCGACCGGACGGCCCAGCTCTGCCGGGCCGTGGACGTCGAGCTGGGGCTGGTCACCGACGGGCGCTGGTGGGTTCTCGTGTGGGCGCCGCGCGGCGGTGTCACCACGACGGCGGTGTTCGACGCGATCGCCTGGCCGGAGGCCGCCGAACGCGGCGTGGTCCGCGCGTGGACGTCGATCCTGGGCCGGACCCGGTTCTTCGGTGTGCCGGTCGACGAACGGCTGCCCGCGCTGCTCCGGGAGTCGGAGAGCAGCCAGGAGGAGATCACCGAGGCGCTCGGTGTCCAGGTCCGTCGGGCCGTGGAGCTGCTCGTCGCGCAGATCGGGCGGGCGGACGTCGCCGAGCGCGCCGCGGGCGGACCGGGCCTGGCCGGCGTCGACGCGCACGAGGTCTACCGCGGTGCGGTGTCGGTGATGATGCGGGTCGTCTTCCTGCTCTACGCCGAGGAACGCGGGCTGCTGCCGTCGGACAACGATCTGTACGCGAGCGTCTACTCGGCGGGGCGGCTGTGCGCGGAGCTGGAGCGGCGCGCGCAGGAGGGCTCCGAGGACGAGCTGGAGAACTCGACCGCCGCCTGGCACCGGCTGCTCGCCCTGTTCACCGCCGTCCACGGCGGGGTCGACCACCCGCGGCTGCACCTGCACGCCCACGACGGGTCGCTGTTCGACCCGGAGACCTACCCGTGGATGCCGCTCGGGGTCGACGACCGCACCGTGCTGCACATGTTGCGCGCGGTGCAGCACGTGGAGGTCGGTACCGGCCGCAACCGGGAGCGTCGCACGCTGTCCTTCCGCCAGCTCGACGTCGAGCAGATCGGCTACGTCTACGAGGGTCTGCTGTCCTTCGAGGGGTTGCGGGCGGGCGACGTCGTGCTCGGGCTGGTCGGGAAGGTCGGCACCGAGGCCGAGGTCCCGCTGTCGGCGCTGGAGGACCTCGCCCGGCGCCATCGCGGTCGACCCCTGCTGGCCGCGGCGATCGCCGAGCAGTACAAGGGGACCGGTATCGGGTCGGCGAGGGCGATCGAGCGCCGGCTCACCGAGCCCGACGCGGCCGGACAGGAGGAGCGCCGCCGCAAGCTGCTGGCCGTCACCGAGGGCGATGCCGCGCTGGTGGAGCGGCTGCTGCCCTTCCACGGGCTGGTGCGCGAGGACCTCCGGGACCTCCCCGTGGTCATCCTCCCCGGGGCCCTCTACGTCACGGAGTCGTCGCTGCGGGGCAGCACCGGCACGCACTACACCCCGCGCAAGCTCGCCGAGGAGGTCGTGCGGCACGCCCTGCACCCGCTGCTCTACCATCACGAGAACGGGCCGCTGCAGACCGAGGACAGCACCAGATGGGTCCCGAGGTCGTCGGCCGAGCTGCTGGAGCTGTCGGTCGCCGACATCGCGATGGGATCGGCGGCGTTCCTCGTGGCCGCCGCCCGCTACCTCGGGGCGGCCTTGGTCGATGCGTGGGTGCGCGAGGGCAGGGCCGCCGCGCCCGCCGTCGACGAGCACCGTGCTCCCGACTCTGAGGACGACGAGCTGACCGTGCGGGCGCGGCGGGAGGTCATCGAGCACTGCCTCTACGGGGTGGACATCAACCCCATGGCCGTGGAGATGGCCAAGCTGTCGCTGTGGCTGGTCTCGCTGGACCCGCGCCGGCCGTTCACCTTTCTGGACGACCGGCTGGTCGCGGGGGACTCGTTGCTCGGGATCACGAGCACCGAGCAGTTGGAATACCTGCACCTCGATCCGGTAGCGGCACGGAAGAAGCGCGAGGGAACTCTCGACTTCTCCACGGGCGCCCGGTCGGTGGTGTCGGAGGCGGCCGAGATCCGGCGCCGGTTGCGGGACGTCGCGGTCGACGGTGGTGCCGAGGACGCCCTCGATGCACTGGAGACGAAGCGTGCACTGCTCGCCGACGCCGAACTGCAGACCAGCCAGCAGAGGTTGTTCGCCGACCTCGTCGTCGGTGCGGCGCTGGCGGCGAGCCGGAAGGGGCTGAGGAACTCCGAGCGCGAGTCGCTGGTCAGCGACGCCGAGATCCTCGCCGACAAGGTCGCCGCGGGGGAGGGGGAGATGACGGCCCGGGAGCGGGCGCGGGAGTGGCTGGACACCGGGCGTCCGGCCGATGCGTTCGCTCGGTCGCCGCTGCACTGGCCGCTGGTGTTCCCCGAGGTGGTCGAGCGGGGCGGCTTCGACGCCGTCATCGGGAATCCTCCCTTCCTCGGTGGCCAGAAGCTCACCGGTTCGCTCGGGACGGCCTACCGCGAGCTGCTGGTGAGCGGGCTCGGCGGCGGGACGCGGGGGAGCGCCGACCTGGTCGCCTACTTCGTGCTGCAAGCGCACCGGTTGTTGACCCCGAACGGGCAGACCGGGCTGCTTGCCACGAACACGCTCGCCCAGGGCGACACGCGCGAGGTCGGGCTGGACCGGCTGGTCGCCGAGGGCACGACGATCCGGCGGGCGGTGAAGAGCGAGCCGTGGCCGTCCAGGAGCGCGGTCCTGGAGTACGCGGCGGTCTGGACCAGTCGGGCCGTCGTGGACGCTGCCGTCTCCCGGTACGCCGACGGGCTGCCCGTGTCCGGGGTGACCGCGTCGCTGGAGGCGCAGGCACGGGTCGTCGGCAACCCGCACCGGCTGGTGGCCAACACCGGGCTGGCCTTCCAAGGATCGAACATCCTCGGGCTCGGGTTCACGATGGAGCCGGAGCGGGCCCGGGAGCTGATCGATGCCGCCCCGCGCAACGCCGATGTGTTGTTCCCCTACCTGAACGGGCAGGACCTCAACTCCGATCCGGACTGTGCCGCGAGCCGCTGGGTGATCAACTTCCACGACTGGTCGGAGGGGCGCGCGCGGCAGTACCCGGAGCCCTACCGGCAGGTCCGGGAGCTGGTGAAGCCGGAGCGCGAGAGGAACAACGATCGTCGCCGTCGCGAGATCTGGTGGCGCTTTACGCGACCTGCCCCGGAGCTGTACGACGCGATCGCCGGGCTGAAGCAGGCCATCGCGCTCACACTGGTCAGCAAGACCGTGATGCCCGCCCTGGTCCCGACCGGGCAAGTTTTTTCCCACATGCTTGGCGTCTTCGCCACCGACGCCACCGACACGCTGGCGCTGCTGTCGAGCGCCCCGCACTACTGGTGGACGGTCGCCCGCGCCTCGTCGATGAAGGCCGATCTCCGCTACACCCCGTCCGACGTGTTCGAGACCTTCCCCCGTCCCGAGCCGACCACCCGCATGCGCGAGCTGGGCGACGAACTCGACACCCACCGTCGCTCGGTCATGCAGTCCCGCCGCACCGGACTGACCAAGACCTACAACCTCGTGTTCGACCCCGAGGAGAACGACGCCGACCTCGTCGAGCTCCGCCGCATCCACCGCGACATCGACCTGGCGGTCCTGGCCGCCTACGGGTGGGGCGACATCGACCCCGAACACGGCTTCCACCCCGCCGGCCGGGACCTGCGGTACACGATCGGCCCGACCGCGCAGCGCGAGGTGCTCGACCGCCTCCTGGAGCTGAACCACGAGCGCTACGCCGACGAGGTCGCCCGCGGCCTGCACGAGGGGAAGAAGCGCCGCCCCCGTCCTGAGGACGACGAGTGACCCGAGCACGAGAGGTGGCGCGTCGATGATCCGCGCACAGGGCCTGTTCGCGAACCCGAACGGCGAACAACAGCAGTTCCCCGACCCCGCTCACGTCCTCGACGCGGTGCAGGACATCACCGAGCGGTCGAGCCCGGAGGTCCGCGACGAGCTGGAGCGGCTGATCCGGGCCGACCTGCTCGGACCGTGGGACGGCGACCGCGAACGGTTCGCCCCGCGGGCGATGGGCCCCCGCGAGCGCTATCTCGTCGGGCTGCTCGGCCCGCGGCCGTCGCCGCTGGAGAGCGCCGACGACGCGGAGCTGCCGCTCGACACCGACTCCGGCGCGCACGACGTCGGCGAGGCCGAACTGCCCGAGATCCTCACCCCGCAGGCGGCGGGCCGGATGTGGGCGTCGTCGATGGGTCTGTCGTTCACCGTCGGCCGCGACGAGGTGTCTCTCGCCGTCGACGTCTCCTGGGGCGACTACCGCCGCCAGGAGGAGATCGACGCCGACACCGAACGGGCCACCCGCATCTGGGTCCGCGAGCCCGTCGCCCGCACGATCACCGTCCCGCTCGACGTGGAGCCCGGACACCGCATCCCGCTCGAGTCCGAGGACCCGCGGGCGCCGGGCGCCTACCTCGCCGTCGACGTGCGCGAACGCCTGGGCCGACGGGTCGTGCGGATCGTTCTGGTCAACGCCCGCATCCAGTCCGAGCAGAGCAAGGACACGGCCTGGATCTTCCAGTCCCGGATCGCCGTCGCCGCGGCCGACGGCGACCGCTCCGTCTTCGAGCCCGTCGACGACCCGGCCGGCGACGTCGGACCGGACGTCGACGACGAGGAGCTGCACCTGCGCCTGCTCTACCGGCACGAGCGACGGTTCGCGTCGGGACACAACGTCGCCGTCCACGCCCACCGGCGTGACGACGAGGAGCGTGCCCACCGGCTGGAGACCACCTGGGTCCCGACGTTCGACGTCCCGGCGACCACCGCGTCGGCGTCGGTCGACGGCGCCGAGCTGGGAATGGACGCACTGGCCGTCGCCGGGGCCGACGACCTGGACCGGGGGCTGCGCCCGCTCGTCGACGGCTACAGCCGCTGGTTGGAGCGTCGGGCGCTGGCGTGCCACGACCTGCCGCCGGCACTGGCCCATCGGGGATCGCACGCCGTGCACACCGCCGGGATCGCCGCGACCCGCATCCGGGCAGGAGTCGACCTCCTCACCGACCCGAGGCGGGAGGGGCACGCCGATGCCCTCACCGCGTTCCGGTTCGCGAACCGGGTCATGGCGCTGCAGCGCCGCCACACCGCGCTCGCCGGCCTGCGCGACACCGAGGGCCTCGACTACGACGAGGCCCTCGCCCGTGTGCAGGACCCCGCCGCAGCGACCTGGCGGCCGTTCCAGCTGGCCTTCGTCCTGCTGAACCTGCCGTCGCTCACCGACCCGGACCACCCCGAACGTGCCGCCGACCCCAGCGCACTCGTCGACCTGCTGTTCTTCCCCACCGGTGGCGGGAAGACCGAGGCCTACCTCGGTCTGGCCGCCTACACCTTCGCGATCCGGCGGCTCCAGGGACTCGTGGGGGAGGGCGCGGACGCCCGCAACGGCGGCGACGGCGTCGCCGTCCTCATGCGCTACACCCTGCGGCTGCTGACAGCACAGCAGTTCCAACGCGCTGCCGCGCTCGTCTGCGCCGCCGAGGTGGTGCGCCGCGAGGACCCCGCGACCTGGGGGGACACGCCGTTCCGCATCGGACTGTGGGTCGGGGGCGGCGTCTCGCCGAACTGGTTCGACGAGGCCTCCGAGCAGATCACCGAGGCGCGCGAGGCGGGCCGCGGGCGCCGGGTGAACGTCCTGCAGACCCTGACCTGCCCGTGGTGCGGCACCGGACTTGCCGGCCACCGCGACCTCGACGCGAACGAGACCCTGCGCCGGGCCCGGCTCTACTGCTCGCGTGGCGAGGGCACCGCCCCGTGCCCGTTCTCCCGCAACGGGTCGGCGGGGGAGGGACGTGACGAAGGGGTCCCCGTCCTCACCATCGACGAGGAGATCTACCGCTACACCCCCGCCCTGGTCATCGCCACCGTCGACAAGCTGGCCCAGCTCCCGTGGCGGGGCATGGCCGGATCGCTCTTCGGGCGGGTCACCGAGCAGTGCCCGCGCCACGGCTACCGCCACCCCGACCTCGACCAGCGTGTCGGGTGCGCCTCCCGGCACACCGCGAAGGGCAGGCTCCCCGCGGTCACCGCTCGCCCCGTCGTCCGGCTGCGGCCACCGGACCTGATCATCCAGGACGAGCTGCACCTCATCTCCGGTGCGCTCGGTACCACGGTCGGTCTGTTCGAGTCCGCGGTCGACGAACTCTGCACCTGGCGCAGTCCCCGCGGCGGCGAGGTCGGACCGAAGATCGTCGCCTCGACGGCGACGACCAAGCGCGCACGCGAGCAGGTGTGCGGGGTGTTCGCCCGGGAGCTGGCGATCTTCCCGCCGCAGGTCCTCGACGTCGCCGACAACTGGTTCTCGGCCCAGCAGCCCACGACGGAGGTCCCGGGGCGCCGGTACCTCGGTCTGTGCGCTCACGGGGTGCGGCAGAAGTCCGCACAGATCCGGGTCGCGGAGATCCTCCTGCTCGCCGGACAGACACTGCTCGACCGGCACGGCGTCGCCGCCGACCCTTACCTGACGATGGTCGGCTACTACAACGCCACCCGTGAGCTGGCCGGGATGCGCCGCTACCTCGACGACGACGTCGCCGTCCGCCTGCGCCGCCACGGCACCCGCAAGGGCATGTCGAACCGGCTGCACAGCGCGACGATGATGCTGCGCATCGCCGAGCTCACCTCCCGCATCTCCTCGACCGACATCAGTGAGGCGCTCACCCGGCTGGAGACCCGGTTCGACCCCGAGCTGGACACGTCCGCCCGGCGGACCGCGGTCGGCCGCAACCTCGCCCAGTCCTACAAGGAGGGCGTCGACCCCCACCCGCTCGCGCGCAGGTTCCGGGAGCGCGACCCCGAGACCCCGGTCGACGCCGTGCTCGCCACCTCGATGCTGCAGGTCGGTGTCGACGTGTCCCGGTTCGGACTCATGCTGGTCAACGGCCAGCCGAAGAACACCGCCGAGTACATCCAGGCGTCGTCGCGCGTCGGCCGTGACCCGCGTCGTCCCGGCCTGGTCGTGACGCTCTACAACTGGACCCGCCCGCGGGACCTCGCACACTTCGAGGACTTCGAGCACTACCACGCGACCTTCTACCGGCAGGTCGAACCGCTGTCGGTCACCCCCTACACCCGACGGTCCCTGGACCGCACGACCGCGGGCGCACTGGTCGCGGCGATCCGGCACCGGCGCGACGACTGGTCGCGCAACCGTGACGCCCAGGACGTGGAGCTGCACGGCCCGGACGCCGAGGCCGTGATCGCGCGGATGTTGACGCGGGCGGAACACGTCGGGTCGAGCCGTGCCCGCGGCTACCTGGAGGAGCGGATCAACACGTTCCGCGACACCTGGGGCCGGCTCGTGGACGACGACACCCAACGGCTCGGCTACGAGGAACGCAAGAAGGGCGAACCGCTCGAGGGCCTGCTGCGCCGCGCCGGGAGCGGGCCGTGGGGGGAACGCACCATCGCGATGTCCATGCGCGAGACCGAGAACGAGATCAACCTGCTCGTCGGGGCCGACCTGATGGCAGGCGACGCGGGCGGACCCGACTGGTCCTTCGACCCCCCCGGTGAGGACCCCGGCGACGACGAGACCGACCCGCCGGGCGACGAGCTCGGCGACAGCACCCCGATCGGGAGGGCCCGGCGATGAGCACGACCGGACAGCACCGGCGCCGCGTGGGCGCGGTCCGCCCCAGCCACCTCATGTTCACCAGCGGCGTCGGCGCGCTGGTCGACCTCCCCAACTTCTCGGTCCTGGTCCGCGGCATCGACGACTGGAGCCACGAGAACGCCGAGGTCACCACGATCGCCGAGCCCCGGCTGCTCGCCGGTATCCGCCGGCTGCGCGACATGCGCAGCGTCGAGGAGCTCCGCCCGGCACCCTGGGCGGACGGCCTCGACTCCGACCCCAGAGGGCCTGCGGCCCGCGTCGGTGTCCCCGTGGTGCCGTTCCCCGGTTGGCTGCGCTGCACGGTCTGCGACGAGCTGGCGCCGGCGGGCGGCACCGTGTTCGGATTCGAGAACGACGTGCCGAGCCGACCGCACGACGCACGCTTCTTCCACGCCGAGTGTCCGCGCAAGAAGAGCGGGCGCCGCCCCCTCGCCGTCGCGGCGCGCTTCGTGCTCGCCTGCGGCGACGGACACCTCGACGACTTCCCGTACCGGCACTTCGTGCACCACGGCGCGCAGTGCGAGAAGACCCGCCACCCCCGTCTGCGGATGCAGGACCGGGGCGGGAACCTCGGAGCCAACGTCGCCATCGCCTGCCTGCACTGCGATGTGAAGCCCCGCAACATCCGCGAGGCGATGGGACCGCGCGGCAAGCAGAACCTGCCGCGCTGCCGTGGACGGCACCCGCACCTGACCACCTACGACGCCGGGTGCGACCGCGAGACCCAGATCCTGGTCGTCGGCGCGTCGAACCAGTGGTTCGCGCGCACCCTGTCCGCACTCGCCGTGCCCCGGACCGGGGCGAGCGAGCTGGCGGCGAAGGTCGAGAGGAACTGGACCTCGCTCGAAGGACTGCCGCAGGCGATGCTGCCCTACGCGCGCGCCAACGTCCCGGCACTCGCCGAGTTCCAGGCGTTCGACGACGACGAGCTGTGGGCGGCGATCGAGGCGCAGCGCGCGATCGAGGCGGCCGAGGTCGAGGAGGAGCAGGAGGAGGGCTACCCCGACCTGCACACCGCGGAGTGGGAGATCTTCTCCGCCGAGCAGGCTCCGCCGCCGTCGACCGACTTCACCCTGCACCGGCCCGGTGTCCCCGAGGTGCTCGGGCCGATCCTCGACGACGTCGTGCAGGCCGAGCGGCTGCGGGAGGTCCGTGCACTGGTCGGGTTCACCCGTCTCGACGCCCCCGACCCGGACGACCCGAACCTCGTCACCCCGGTGCGACTGAGCCGGGACGAGCTCCCCTCGTGGGTCCCCGCCTCCGAGGTGCGTGGTGAGGGGCTGTTCCTGCGTCTTCCGGAGGAGCGCCTGCGGGCGTGGGAGGCGGAGGTCGCGGAGTCCGAGGCGCTGAAGGCCCACGAGCGGGCGTACGGGCTGTTCCGGGAGAAGCGTCGGTCGAGCCGGTTGAGCGGCCCGTTCGATCCCATGGCGTTCTGGCCCGGCGCGCGCTACCTCGCCATGCACACCTTCGCCCACCTCATGGTGCGGGCCATCTCGATCGAGTGCGGCTACTCCTCGGCGAGCCTCTCCGAACGGATCTACGCGAGCAGCGACCCCGACGACCCCCGCAGCGGCATCCTGATCTACACGGCGGTGCCGGACGCCGAGGGCACGCTCGGTGGGCTCGTCTCCCTCGGCGAGGAACGCGACCTGACCCGGCTGGTGCGCCGTGCCCTGCGGGACGCCCTGCGCTGCTCGTCCGACCCGCTCTGCGCGGAGCGGTTGCCCGCCCACACCGCCGACTTCCTGCACGGCGCGGCCTGCCACGTCTGCCTGTTCGTGTCGGAGACGACCTGCGAGCGCGGCAACCGGTTCCTCGACCGTCGCTTCGTCGTACCGATCGACCCGACCACCCCCGCCCTGTTCCCGGACCTGCCGTGAGACTCCTCGCCGAGGCGGCGGGACGCGCCGTCGACGAGCTCGGCCCGGAGCCCGTCCGCCTGCTCGCCGGCGGGCTCGACGACGGGCTGGGCGACACGGCGTTGCGCGCCCTGAGCAGCCGCTCCGGATTCGCCGACGCGGTCACCACGATCCGCGCGGCCCAGCGTACGGACGAGGTCGACGAACGATCGGCCGCGACGTATCTGCGCGGCGTCGCCGACGGGCACGAACGCGGTTCCGCGCGTGAGCGGGTCGAGACCGTGTGGAGCGGCCCGAGGCACCACACGGTCCCGGTCCGCAGCACCGCCGCGGTGCTCGTCGGACTGATCGACGCGGCACACGACGACCTGCTGCTGACCACCTACTCCGCCCGCCCCCACCCACCGGTTCAGGCGGCTCTGCACCGTGCCCGCGAACGCAACGTCCGGATCAGGGCGGTCGTCGAGACGCTGCAGGGGGCGGGCAGCGCACTCGCCGACGTCCAACCGGCGGCGGCCTTCCGTGACATCCCCGGTGTCCAGCTCTGGCACTGGCCGACCGGTCGACGTCCGAACCCGTCGGCGCGGATGCACGCGAAGATCGCCGTCGCCGACGCCTCGATCCTGCTCGTGTCGAGCACCAACCTGACCCGGTCCGGGATCGAGCACAACATCGAGTCCGGCATCCTGGTGCGCGGTGGCACCGCCCCGCGTCGCACCGTCGAGCACATCGACCGTCTCGTCGCCGAGGGTGAGCTGGAACGGTTGAGCACGGGGGAGTGGCGATGAGCGCGGATCCGGGTGCCTCCCCGACCGTCGCCGCCGGTGACATCGCCCGCCTCGCCGGGGTGGGACGGGCAGCGGTCAGCAACTGGCGACGCCGGTTCACCGACTTCCCCGAACCCGTCGGCGGCTCGGCGGCCAGCCCGCTGTACCGGCTCGACGAGGTGGAACGCTGGCTGACCGCCCACGAGCGACTGGCCACGGTGCCGCCGGTGGAACGCGCCTGGCAGGCGCTGCGGGCCGGGGCCTCCGACCTCGATCTCGGGTCCGCGGTCGCCGCCACGGGCGCGGTGCTCCTCGGCAGGGACGAGTCCCGACTCGCCCCGGACGTCCGTGACCTGCTGCTCCTCGCCGCCGAGGACGACGGCCCGGATGTGGTGCACGAGTTCGTCGTCGGCCAGTACCTCGGCGCCCTGTCCCGGCGGCTCGCGGTCGTCCCCGAGGAGCTGGCGACCGCCATGGCGACCGTGGCCGTCGTCGTGGGCGGCGGCGTCCTCGACCCCGCCTGCGGTACGGGGGGTCTGCTGCGCGCTGCGGTGCGCGCCGGTGCCGATCTCGCGCTCGGCCAGGAACGCGACCCCGTGGCCGCCGAGATCGCGGCACACCGGGTGGGACTCGCACCGCGCGCCGACGGTGACGTCGCAGTGGGTGACGCACTCCGGGAGGACGCCTGGAACGGACGCCTCGTGGACGCGGTGGTGTCGGTACCCCCCGTCGCGGACCGCAACTGGGGCTTCGAGGAACTCGCGGGCGACCCGCGCTGGCTCTTCGGGCTCCCCCCGAAGCTGGAATCGGAGCTGGCGTGGGTCCAGCACTGCCTGGCCCACGTCGCTCCCGGCGGTCGGGTCGTCGTCCAGCTCCCGTCGGGCGTCGCCTTCCGACGATCGGGCCGACGGATCCGCAACGAGCTGCTCCGAGCGGGGGCGCTCGACGCGGTCGTCGGCCTCCCACGGGACGGCGCGCTGCCCACCGACGTCTGGGTCCTGCACCGGCCGGAACCCGGCAGCGGTCCTCCCCAACACCTGCTGATCGCGCTCGCGACGGCGGTGGAGGACCTTCCGGCGATCTGGCGACGACACCGGGACGGGGCACCGGCGGGTGAGGGAGCGCGAGCCGTCCCCATCCTGGACCTGCTCGACGACGAGGTCGACCTCTCGCCGGAGCGCCACGTCCGTCTCGAGCCCGACCTTCCGGACGTGGCCGCGGCGGACGCCCGGTTCCGCGCGGCACTGGCCGCGCTGCCCCGCGCCCCCCGCCTGAAAGCGGCCGGAGACCGGTCCGCGCACGCCGTCACGACGATCGGCGACCTCGTCAAGGCGGGGGTCGTGTCCGTGCACCAGGGGCCGATCCGACATGACGAGGCCACCTCTCCCCGCGCCTCCGTGCCCGTGCTGACGGTGCACGACGTGCACGCCCGTCGGGGGCCGACCGGACGCACCGCGGCCACCACACCAGGCCACGTGCCGCTCCGCCCGGGCGATGTCGTCGTCCCGCTCCCGGCGGCCCGGGGTGCGGGAGCGGTCGTCGTGGCCGAGGGCGGCGCCGTCCTCGGACCCCGGACCCAGTTGCTGCGCACCGACCCCGACCGGCTCGACCCGCACTACCTCGCCGGGCTCCTGTGGGCGGCGGCCGCCGGCGAGACCCGGACGACCGGGCGCAGCGACGTGCGTCGTCTCGTCGTGCCGGTCCCGCCGATGGAGCGTCAACGAGAGATCGGATCGGCGTTCCGCACGCTCGCGGAACTGGAGACGGCGCTGCGCGAGGTACGGGAGTCGGGGGAGGCCCTGGTCCGAGGGGCCGTGCAGGGACTGGGTGCGGGCACCCTGGAGGCCAGCGGATGAACCGTGTCCTCGCCGACCGGTACCGGCTCGAACCCCTGCCCGCCGGGCGCGGCGGGATGGGGGAGGTGTGGCTCGGCCGTGATGTCCGCCTGGACCGTGCGGTGGCCGTCAAGTTCGTCCGGTTCCCCGACGACGACCAGCGGGACGAGCTCGTCCGACGTTTCGTGCGGGAGTCCCGCATCACGGCCGGGCTGGAGCATCCCGGTGTCCCGGCCGTCTACGACGTCGGTACCGACGGGGACACGCCGTACATGGTCATGCAGCGCGTGGACGGCCTGAGTGTCGCCGATCTCGTCGCCGAACACGGGCCGCTGCCGGTCGGCTGGGCCACGGGGATCGCCGCCCAGGCCTGCGCCGTCCTGGCCGCCGCCCACGACCGCGCCCTCGTGCACCGGGACCTCAAACCCGGCAATCTCATGCTGGGCCCGGACGGGACCGTACGGGTGCTCGACTTCGGACTCGCCGTCGCGCTCGCCTCGGGGGACAGCCGCATCACCCGCACCGGCGAGGCCCTCGGCACGCCGGCCTACATGGCACCCGAGCTGGTGATGGCAGGCCTGACCGATCCGCGCACCGACCTCTACGCGCTGGGTTGCACACTCCACGAGATGCTCACCGGGCGCCGTCCCTTCACCGGGGGCACCGCCTACGCGGTGATGCACCAGCAGGTCGACGGCCGCATCCCGGATGTCCGTGCCCTTCGACCGGACGTACCCGCGGAACTCGCCGCGCTCGTCCGGTCCCTGATGGCCAAGTCACCCGACGACCGACCCCCGTCGGCTGCCGAAGCCTTCGCGTCGCTCACCCCCCACGTGCGCGATCTGGCAGCTCTCCCCGGGGCCGTCCCCGATGTGGGGCCCTCCCCGACACGGATGTACGCGATGGCGCTCGCCACCGTTCTCGCTCCTCCGGACACGCCGGCACCGGATCCGCCCCCGGCGCCTGTGCCACGCCGCTCGTCGAGGACACCGCAGACGGCCCGACGCACGGATCTTCGACGACTGCGCGAACAGGTTGATTCCCTCGTGGCGAAGTCCCGACGGGAGGCTGCTGTCGAACTCCTGGCCGCCGGTGTTCCCCCGGCCGCGCAAGCTTTCGGCGGCGCCGACCCCGACGTCATCAGTCTGCGCACCAGGATGGCCGACCTGCTCTTCGACCAGGGCGACTTCGGACATGCCGCACACGCCTACAGCGAACTCGTCGACGCAGGCATCCGCGCGGTCGCCACCGTCGAGGGCCGTCGCTGGCGGCGACAGGAGGCGACCTGTCTCGCCCTGAGCGGCGACACGGCCACCGCGCTCACCCGCCTCACCTCGCTGCTCGACGACGAACGTGCCGACCACAGCTCCGGCGACGACCGTGTCCTCGACCTCCGCAAGCAGCTAGGACTCCTCCAACTCGGTCACGGAGACGCCACAGCCGCGGAGGAGACCTTCGCCGACCTGCTCGCGGACGTTCGAGAGACACACGGACACGATGCCGCCGAGGCCCGAACCGTGGAGAAGCTGCGGCAGGCAGCGGGCAGCGCTCGTAAGGACAGCTGAGCGGCTCGTCCGCGCTCACCGGTCACGCCCGTAGGAAGGCGTCGTCGATCATCAGAAGTGTTGAGATCGACTCGAGCGCTGTCGCATCCCGCTCCCTCCTGTCGATCTCCCGCACGTACGCAGACGGTGACGAACCGGTGAGTGCGCGCAGCGGGGACGACGGTGTCAGGGGGATCGGTGGGGACATTCGTGCGGGAGGCCGAGGAGGTCCGGGGCTCGTTCGGCTACCACCCGAATCCGAGGGACCTGGCCGGGTTGGTCCAGATCGTGCGGTTCCCCCGACTGCTCGTCGTGGGAGGCAGTGTGCCCGACCTCTGCGACCTCGCGGACTCCGTGCGCAGCACGAACGTCGACACCGATCTCCCACGTGGGCTGTACTGGTTCGCCGGCTTCGACCAACCGCTCGCTGTCGCCGTCAACATCGGTGCCGAGACGGTCGCCGGGGTCGCCGTCCCCCTCGTCGAGCTGCAGGAGTCGGACTCCCTCGGTATCGCCTGGGACCGGGCGGAGGACCTGTGGGAGTCGGCCGTCGTCGTGCCGGCACCTCGCTTCGGTGTCGGCGACGGTGTCGTGACCCGCTCGGACGGCAGGGACACCCGCATCACGTCCCGGAAGTTCGGACACGGCCACTGGCGCTACGAGGTGCGGCTCGATCACCGCAACATCACTCTGGTCGAGCCGGACCTGGACCACGTTCCCGACGGCGGCAGCCCGGGGGACTGGATCCATCTCGAGCCGGCGACGGTGGAGCGATTCGGTGCGACCTTGACCCGGGCGAAGCTGCACTCGTCCCTCACCGACACCGTCTTCTCCTTCCGTGCGACCCGTACCGTCTTCAGGCCCTACCAGTTCAAGCCTGTCCTGCGTCTTCTGCAGACCGGGGCGACCCGCATCCTGATCGCCGACGAGGTCGGACTCGGCAAGACGATCGAGGCCGGTCTCATCTGGACCGAGTTGGAAGCCCGGCACACGGCCGACCGGGTGCTCGTCGTCGCGCCGTCGTCCCTGGTCGGCAAGTGGCAGCGGGAGATGCAGGAACGGTTCGGGTTCGAGCTGACCGAACTGGACTCGGCAGGCCTGCGACGATTCCTCGAGCAGCACACCCAGGACCGACTGCCCCGTCGCTTCGGCTACGTGACGAGCCTGGAACGCCTGCGCTCCTGGAACGGTCTCGACGTGCTGGAGGAGTCCCCTCCGCAGCTCGATCTCGTGATCGTCGACGAGGCACACCAGATGCGGAATCCGGGTACCCGGAGCCATGCGCTCGGTGCCCAGCTGGGCGACTGGGCGGACGCACGGGTCTTCCTGACGGCAACGCCGGTCAACCTGGGGCACGACGACCTCTCCAGCATGCTGGAACTGCTCGCGCCGGAGGACTTCGACGATCCCCATGTGCTTGCGCTGCGTCTGGAACCGAACGACGTGCTGCACCGGATCGAGCGCACGCTGCTCGACCGCACGGCCACCGGCGCGCAACGACTGTCGATCCTCGAGGAGATGAGGACGATGCGTTTCGGGCGGCCCCTGCTGGGTCGCCCCGATGCGACAGCCCTGCGGGGCATCCTGACGAACGACGTCCTCAGCCCGAAGCAGGTGGTCGCCGCCCGTCGGCACCTGGCCGAGCTCAATGCGCTCTCGTCGGTGATCACACGCACCCGCAAGGCCGAGATCGACGACGGCAAGGCCGTTCGCCATCCCCGGACCCGATCCGTCGTCTGGACGAACGCGGAGAGCGCCTTCTACGAGCAGTTCGTCGAATGGTGCCGGCGGCGGGCCGACGACATCGGCATGCCGGTCCACTTCTGCATGCAGATGCCGCTGCGTCTGGCCAGTGCCTGCCTCCCGATGGCCCGGGCCGCCGTGCTCTCCGCGGACACCCGGGTCCCACGGGACGAGGATCACCCGGGCGACGACGAGATCCCGGAGTCGACCCTGCCGCCGCACGCCGAACTGATCGCGGCCGCGGCCGCGCTCGGCGACACGGTCGACTCGAAGTTCGACCTCCTGCACACAGCCGTCGACGAACTGCTTGCCCTGAACAAGCAGATCCTGCTCTTCACGTTCTCCCGACCCACCCTGGCCTACCTGCACCGCCGCCTGGCCGGGCGCGCACGTGTGGCAGTCCTGCACGGCGGGGTCCCGCACGACGAACGCAACCGGATCATGGCCGCGTTCCGGGCAGGGGACTACGACATGGTGCTCGCCAACCGTGTGGCGAGCGAGGGGCTCGACTTCGAGTTCTGTTCCGCAGTCGTCAACTACGACCTGCCGTGGAATCCGATGGAGATCGAGCAACGCATCGGGCGGATCGACCGGATCGGACAGCGGGAGGAGAAGATCCATGTCGTCAACTTCTACAACGAGGAGTCGATCGACGAGCGGATCCTGAAGCGCGTGCTCGACCGTATCGGCGTCTTCGAGCGCGCTCTCGGTGCCCTCGAGCCGATCGTCCAGGCGCAACTGGTCGACCTGGAGAAGGCAGCGTTCGACTTCACTCTCAGCCGAGCCGAACGCGAGGCGAAGACCGACCAGATCGCGACCGCGATCGAGATGCAGCGGACAGAGGCCGAGCGCCTGGCCGGCGCAGCCCCGGACCTACTGGTCAGTGGCGACGTCGACATCTCCGGACTGGAACGGGATCTGGTTCGCGGCGGGCGTTACGTGGGACAGCGCGAACTCGCGCATCTGGTACACGACTGGGCCGTCGCGAGCGGATCCCCGGGGGCGCGGACCATCGGTGCCGACCGGATCCGGGTACGGGGCAACGGGGTCCTCGCCGAGCAGGTCAACCAGGTCGTCCAACGTGGTCGACGCAGCCACCACGAGGTCCGAGACCTCGTCCACGCGCTGCGGGAGGAGGACGAGATCGAGCTGCTCCTCGACCAGGAGCAGGCACGGATCGGGGGTGGGACCCTCCTTACGGCGACGCATCCGCTCGTCCTCGCGGCGGTGCACGTTCCCGAGCACCGCCAGGCCCGGTTCGCAGCGGTCCGGGTCGTCGACTCCGAGAGCACCGCCGGCGAAGGACGGTTCGCGGTCGTGGTGGTCCAGGCCGAGGGGACCGGGGAGCGTGCGTCGCGGGAGATCTGGGGAGCCGCCGTCGACATGGGAGGTCGGGAGGCGCCGCCGGAGGTCGTCGACGTGCTGCTGGCGGGTCTCGCCCAGGGCCGTCTCCTGCCTGCTGAACAAGCGTTCGATGCGGATGCCCTCGAGGGGCCGGTCGAGCTGGCGACCGACCTGTTGGAACAGCGGCACGGCGCCGAGCGCGAGCGTCGTGTTCGGGAGAGTGCCGCATTCGCCGACGCCCGACGGGTCAGTCTGCAGGAGCAGCTCGACCGCAAGCTCGGTGTGATCGAACGGCGGATGGAGACGGCGCTGCAGCGCGGCCGCGGCGGCCGCCAACTCTTCGAGGGCCAGCGGCGTCGTGCCCGTGAGCGACACGAGGAGGCCCTCCGCGCCCTCGACCGGACCGGGGCGTCGGACCTGCGACTCACGGCGCTCGCCGTCTGCTACCTGGAGATCGTGCGATGAGCGCCTCCGTGGTGGGTCCCGGGAGAACCGACGGAACCGGCGTCGCCGACGAACGGGCGGCGGAGGAGACCTACCGTCGTGTGCTGCACCGTGACGACGCCCATCGGCTGCCGGTGGCCCACGGCCGTGGTCGGCAGTCCCGCGGAGGGCGCGGGAGGAACGGCGACGAGTTGATCGGCCGGGTCAAGCTGGACCGCTTCAGCGACTTGGTGAACGGCACCGAGTTCTACATCGGACACCGGTACTGCGACGAGGCGGGGCTGGTGGTCTTCAGCTGGACCACCGAGATCGCCTGCACCTTCTACCAGGGGACCCGACACCACGAGCACTGCGACCACGTGGCGATCCGTCGTACCCTGCGCCGCGATGCCGGGAAGATCGTCGCCTGCGACGACGAGCCCATCATCGGGGGTACGGCCGGATTCACCGGTCCCGGTCTGCGGGTGGCGGGATCACGACGACGTGCGCTTCCTTCCCCCCGAGCCTCGACCGAGCCCCCGGTTCCTGCGATCGGCGGGCCGACACGCTCGACGCCCGAACCGGTACGTCCCCGGGCGTACAACGCGTCCCGGTTCCCGGAACGGCGGCCGGCCTCCTCTCCGACAAGCGGGTCGGCACCGGTCGTGCTGCGCGCCGAGGCGGCCGTACGCGCCGCGATGGCTGCTCCCCGCCGCAGGCACCTGAGCAGTGTGCTCGCCACTCTGCAGTCCGACCAGTACCGGATCGTGACGGCCGCTCCGGACGCGTCGTCGATCGTCCAGGGGCCGCCCGGGACCGGAAAGACGATCGTCGCCGCCCACCGTGCGGCCTTTCTCGTCGACGACGACGAGGGGAAGCGATTTCGGGCGTGTCGCCGGGTCCTCGTGGTCGGCCCCACCCGCCAGTACATCGAACATGTGCACCATGCCATCGCCGAGCTGGTGGCGGACGTGAGAACCGTGCGCACGGCCTCGCTCGACACGATCATGCTCTACCTGCGCGGCATCGACGTGCCGGTCGACGACACTCTCGCCGAGGAGAAGGGCGATGTCGACCCCGACATCCTGGTGCTCGCCGAACGAGCCGAGCATATGCTGCGGGAGGCGGCGCAGCTGCCGGAGAGCATCGCGCACGCCGACGCCGTCGAGCGCATCTACGAGTCGCTCCGGGCCAACGATGTCGCCGGACAACCGATCGTGTCGGTCCTGGCGTGGGAGCTGTACCTGAGCCAGTTGCCCGCGTTCGGTAGCGCTGTGGCCGCGCGGCGTCTGCTGGGCGTGCTCGCCGCGTGCGCCGTCGCCGTCCGTGGTGTCGTCGTCGGTCGCTATCAACACATCGTCGTCGACGAGGCCCAGGACGTCACCGGACTGGAGTGGGCGCTCCTCCGTCGGCTGAGCGCGGGTGGTTGGACCCTGCTCGGGGACGGTGCGCAGCGGCGGTCCGACTACAGCTGCCCGACCTGGGCGGACGTCCGCGACGCGATCGAGGTGCCCACCGCCGGGCTGGAGACCCTGACTGTCGGTTACCGGACCACCATGCAGATCATGTCCTACGCATCGCGGCTGCTCCCGGTCGCGGAACGGCAGGTGCAGTCCCTGCAGAGGGACGGAAGCCGTCCGAGACAGGTGCGCTGTGCTTCCCGGACCCTCCCGGTGAACGTCGTCCGCGAGGCGGAGGATCTTCTCGAGGCGCATCCGAACGGGACGGTCGCGATCATAGGGATGCGGCCGTCGGACATCACGGTGGCTCTGCGGAACCGCGGATTCCTCGCCGACAGCCGCCATCCGGACCGGGTGCGCAAGGCGGGAAGGGAGATCCGGGTCCTCCATCCCCACCAGGCGCGGGGCCTGGAGTTCGACGGTGTGGTCGTCGTCGAGCCCGGTGCGTTCCCCCCACGGCAGGATCGCCACGGCCTTCTCTACACCTCTCTCACCCGTGCGAACAGAGCCCTGACAGTCGTCCACTCGAAGGGGCTGCCGACCGAGTTGTGTGGGCGGGGCACCGTCAGGTGAGCTGGTGACGGGTTGCGTCCGTCCGGATGCGTGGACCGATCATCCGGTTGCCGGTGAGGCATTCGCGGTGTCCGTGGCCAGTCCAGGTGCGGCGTCGGACCACCCGACGACGGTGCCGACCCGGCTGCGCTCGGCCGGGTCGTTCCGTTCACGAGCGTCGCCCCACCCGCAACGGCCACGACGCCCGCCGCGTCCGCACCCGCACCCCGTCGGTGACCCGGCCGCCCGACAGATCCCCCGCGCGCAGGCAGAAGTGGGTCCACATGTGCAGCTGGACCTCCTTCCCGACCCGCAGCACGTCGAACACCAGCGCCGAGGGCCGGTCCCCGGGCCGCGACCACGTCTCGATCCGGAACGCGACGCCCCGACCGGTGTCGTGGGCGGAGAACTCGATCTGCCCGGCCTCCAGGTGCCCGGCCAGTGTCGCGAACCGGAACGACGTCGCGTCGCGGTGCACCACCCGTACCGGCCCGTTCCACGGCGCCGGCATGTGCACGACGTACTCGTCACCGACCGCGACCTCGCCGAGCCGCCCGCGCTTCTTGCGGAAGGTCACCACCTCCGACGGGGCGGCACGGTCGAGATCGGCGCACACCCGGTCCATCAGCGCGGCGGCGTCGAGGCCGCTGTCCCGGACGTCGACGGTGAAGATGCGGTGCAGCAGGGGACCCGAGCCCTCGCCGACGGTCTTGAGGTGCGCGTCGACGAACTCCTCCGGCAGCGGCGGCGGGAGATCGGAGGCGTCACCGGTGTCCTCGGCGCGGTCGACGTGCGGGAGGCGTCGCAGGTAGCGGGTGGCGGTGAGTGCGAGGCCCGCGGGGTAGCGGAGTACGGCCCCGGCGCGGGCCACCGGGCCCGGCTGGGGGGTCGGCTCCGAGCGCCGCGCGGTGGTGAGCCGGGTCTGCGTGGCGTAGTGCTCCACCGCAGCGACCAGCCGCTCCGGCTCGGCGACGGTCACGGTGACCCCGGGGTGGCGCAGCGCACCGAGGGGGTCGAGCGCCGGGACGGGGCGGTGGAACCGGATGCACGCCCCACGCTCGGTGGTGCTGCCGAAGGTCACGCCCCGGTCGGCGAGCGACAGCCGCGCACCGAGGGCCTTCGCCGCCCGGAACGGGCCGGTGACCTGGGCGCCCGCGAGGTTGCGGACCGGCGTGACCAGCGAGAAGTGGCCGAAGCGGACCCGCAGGCCGTCGTCGTCGAGGTCGACGTGGGCGTCGGTGGGATCGCACACCCCGAACGGCAGCAGCACCGCGCCGAAGCGCGGGTCGAGGTCGAACGGGTGGCGTCGTGGCGACGCGGCGAAGTCGGGCACGCCCGCGGGTACCCGGTGCGCGCGGCTCGACGCGGGCCGCCGAGGTCACCCCCGCGCCCGCTTGAGGATCACCCCGATCTCGATGGTCTGGCCCGCGCCGACCGCGGGCACGATCGTGCCGACCGTCTCCCACCCCTGCGCGCCGAGCTCGTTGAGCTCCTTCTCCATCCCCGGGTAGTCGAAGCCCTTCCAGCCGAGCTTGTACTGCAGCACCTTGTGTTCGAACATCGGTCGTTCCTCTCCGTGAACGGGTGGTCAGTGGGGGGCCCGCAGCAGCGCTGCGAGGCGGACGAGGACGTCCACCTGGGCCGGGTTGTAGAGCTCCCGCATCGCCGCGCTCGTCGTCTCCGCGAGGACCTGTGCTCCGCGCGGGGCGTCGTCGTCCGGGCCGACCAGGCCCGGATGGGCCTCCCGTATCCGGCGCACGTGCGGCGCCATCCGCTCGGCGAGGCCGGCGCGGACCTCCTCACCGGAGTCGGCGGGCAGGCGGTCGAACTCGCCGTCGGTCGGGTCGGCCGGCAGGTCACGCAGCAGCTCGCCGTAGGCGGTCAGCTTGCGCGGCCCCATGAACCGGCTCATGAGCAGCATCACCGACCGGTCGGACTCGGTCAGCGCGGCCGCCTGCGCCGGCGCCATGGCCACCGGCAGGTCCGCCGGAGCACGTCGGTCGATGATCGTGGCGAGCTCGAGGCGGGCCCGCTGCAGCCGTTCGATCGTGGCGGCGAGCTCGGCGTCGAGCGTGCGCAGCGCCTGCTCGGGGTGGTTGCGGTCGTCGAGGGTGTCGGCGATCTGCGGCAGCGAGAACCCGAGGTCGGCCAGCCGCTTGATCCGCAGCAGCCGCACGAGGTGCTCGACCCCGTACTGCTTGTACCCGTTCGCCCGTCGTGCGGGCTCGGCCAGCAGCCCCACCTCGTGGTAGTGCCGCACCGCCCGCAGGCTGGTGCCGGCCAGCTCGGCGATCTCCCGGGTGCTCCACGTCATGGGGCGAGCCCACACCGTGCCGTCGCGGCACGGTCAAGCCGACAGTGACCTGGACCACACGACGGGCCCTCGGGCTTGAGTGTGCCGTGGCGGCACGGCCTTCCCTCGTTGCAGCACATCACGACGAGGGAGGACGGCATGACCATGACCGAGCCGCAGCACGACCGGACCCGCGACCGCGCCACCCCGAGCCTGCTCGACCAGATGGGCGGGACCGCGGGGTTCGTCTACTCGACGATCCCGGTGATCGTGTTCGTGACGGCGAACGCCTTCCTGTCCCTGCCGCTGACCATCGGCATCGCCGTCGCGACCGGCCTGGCCCTGTTCGGGTACCGGCTGCTGCAGCGGGAGAGGTTCAGCTCGGCGGTCGGCAGCCTGCTCGGCGTCGCGCTGGCGGCCGGGATCGTCGCGTGGACCGGGTCGGCGCGCGACTTCTTCGTGATCGGCATCTGGGCCTCCTTGGCCGGGTTCGTCGTCACGGCCGGGTCGCTGCTGGCCCGCCGACCGATCACCGGCGTGATCTGGAACGCCGTCCACGGGGGCACGCACCCCTGGCGCTCGACGCCCGCGGTCCTGCGCGCCCACGACCTCGCCACCGGTGCCGCGGCGCTGGTGCTCGGCGCGCGGTTCGGGATCCAGCAGTGGCTCTACGTCGCCGAGGCGACCGGCGGGCTGGGCATCGCCCGGGTCGCCATGGGCACCCCGCTGACCGTGCTGGCCGCGCTGGTGGTCGTCTGGGCGTTCCGGCGCAGCACCAAGGCCCTGGTCCGGTGAGCACGCTGCGACGCAGCCCGGCGCTGTGGCTCGCCGCCTACGGGCTGACCCTGCTCGGCGGCGGGATCATGGCGGCGGTCCTGCCGCTGCTGGTCCTGCAGCGCACCGGGGACGTGCTGGCCGCGGGCGTGCTGGCGACGGTGACGACCACGGCGTCCGCGCTGACCGGGCTGGTCTCGGGGCTGGTCGTCGACCGCATCGACCGCAGGCTGGTGACCGTCGTCGCCGGGGTCCTGGGGGCCGCGGTGGTCGCGGCGCTGCCGGTCGTCGACGCGCTGTGGGGGCTGGGCATGACCGCCTTCCTGGTGCTCGGCGTGCTGGGCGCGGTCGTGCGGGTGCCCGCGATGACCGCGCAGGAGGTCCTGCTCCCGGCGCTTATCCGGCTCGACCCGCGGCCGGGCCGCCTCGACCGGCTGATCGCGCTGCGGGAGAACCTGTCCAACGTGCTGCTGCTGGCCGGCCCGGCGATCGGCGGGCTGCTGGTCGCGCTGGCCGGCCCGGCGTCGACGGTGCTGGTGGTGACCGCGTCGACGAGCCTGCTCGCGGCGCTGACCGCGGCGCTGCTGGACCCGCGGGCCGGGCGGGTCGAGGGGGTTCTGCGCACCGCTCCGGGGGGTGTGGTGCGCAGGGCCGTACGGGATCTCGCGGTGTCGTGGGTGTTCCTCGCCGGGCAGCGGCTGGTGCTCGGGGCGACGCTGGTGTCGGCGGTGCTGGTCGCTGTCATCGCGGCCCTGCAGACGACGTTGATGCCCGCCTACTTCACGGCGCTGGGCCTTCCCGCGCTCGCCGGGCTGACGCTGAGCGCGCTCGCCGCGGGCGGGCTGGCCGGCTCCGTGCTGTACGCGGCGCTGGTGAACCGGGTGCGGCGCCGGACCTGGTTCGTGGTCGGGATGCTCGGCTTCGGCGCCGGCTTCGCGCTGGTCGGGAGCCTGGCCTCGCCGTGGGTGGTGCTCGGCGCCGCCGCGCTCGTGGGGTTCACCAACGCCCCGGTCGGCGCGGTGCTCGGTGTGCTGACCATCGAGGCCACCCCGGACGCCCTGCGCGGCCGCGTCCTCGGGGCGCAGAACACCCTGCTGCTCGCCGCGCCCGCACTGACCGCGGCGCCGGTCGCGGCGCTGGCCTCCGCGGTCGGCCTCGGCGCCGCCGGGATCGCGCTCGCCGCGGTCGCGGTC
>NZ_JAMXSG010000069.1:0-22810 GCF_024124365.1 Pseudonocardia sp. McavD-2-B | reverse complement strand
CTGCACGACCCCCGGGTCGGGGTGGTCGGCGAGCCCGGCGCCGGCAAGTCCGCGCTGCTCGCCGCGGCCCTGCGCACCGTCCGCCCGCGGCACCGCGTGCTGCACGCCCGTCCGCCGGCCGCGGAGGACGCGGTGTCCTGGCTGTCGCTGTGGTCCCCGGAGCTGGGCAAGGACGACACCGCGGTGATCGCGGGCCGGGTGCACGAGCTGCCCACGCCCGTCGCGACCCGGCTGGCCGCGCTGGTGCGGTCGCTGCCGGGGGCGACGTTGGCCGTCACCGCCGGCGGCGTCGACGGGGTTCCGGACGCACTCTCGGGGCTGCTCGACGTGGTCGTGGAGGTGCCGGCGCTGCGGCACCGTCCCGAGGACGTACCGGTGCTGGCCGCGCACTTCGCCCGCGACGGGGTGGCCTTCACCGACGCCGCCGCCCGCGCCCTGCGCACCTACTCCTGGCCGGGCAACGTCGAGCAGCTGCGCCGCACCGTGCGCGACGCCTCGGCCCGCAGCAGCCTCGTCGACGTCCGGCACCTGCCCCCGGAGCTGCTCGCCACCCGATCCGGATCGCTGACCCGCATCGAGTCGCTGGAACGCGACGAGCTGGTCCGCTGTCTCACCGAGCACGGCATGAGCGTCACCCGGGCCGCCGAGACGCTCGGGATCAGCCGGGCGACGGCGTACCGGCGGGTGCAGCGCTACGGGATCACCACCCCGCGCTGAGCGGCTGCGGCATCATCGGTGCCGTGCCGCAGACGGTCCTGGTCGCCGACGACGACCGCGCGATCCGGGAGTCCCCGGCCCGCTTCTCCGTCGGCGCGCACCGGCTCCTCCCGGGTCCCGGCAGCTGTCTCACCGACACCACACCGGATCCGTCGGGCCCCGGAGGTACCTGACCTCCGGCCCGATGAACGGATGCCCACCCGCCGTCCGCCCCCGACCTGCACCACCCGGACGGGGGACGCGCTCACCGGACCGGTACTACCGGTGGCCGTGCTCACGGCCGTGGCGGGTCCTCCGGCCCTGCCGATCCCCGTCGACGGTGGGACGATCGATGTGCCGGGCAACGACGCCCCGGGAGACCCGGCGGCCGGCCCGGCCACGGGACTCGACACCGCCACCGGACGACGCCGTCACGCCCGGTGACGAGGACCCCGCGTCGTGCGACGACGGCGGGCCGCCCGCCGCCTCGTGCGGCACACAGGGCACCATTCGGTGTAGGACCTGATGGGAGGCGATCGTGTTCGGACTCGCGGACACCGTGGCCGCACTGCTGGCCGCGATCCCTGCTGCGCCCGTCCGGTCGCTCCTCGTGATCGGGGTCGGGGCGTTCCTCGAGGGTCCGATCGTCACCGTCGCCGCCGCCGCGCTCGCCGGGGCCGGGCAGCTCCCCTGGTGGGGGGTGTGGCTGGCCGCGCTGGTCGCCGACGTCGTCGGGGACACCGCGCTCTACGCGCTGGGCCGCAACGGCGACCGGCCGGCCGTCGCCCGCGTGCTGAACCGGCTGGGCCTGACCGAGGAGCGCCGCGAGGTGCTGACCCGCGAGGTCCACACGCACCTGCCGCGGATCGTCATCGGCGCCAAGCTCGTCGACATCGGCGCGATCCCGGCCTACCTGGCCGCCGGGCTGTCCAAGGTCGGCTACCGCCGCTTCCTGGCCTGGATCATCCCGACCAGCGCGGTGCGCGCCGCGGTGCTCGTCGGGATCGGCTACGCGGCCGGGGACCGGCTCGCCACCGACCTGGAGTCGCGGCCCTGGCTGCTCGTCGTCGGCGGGATCGCCGTCGGGCTGACCCTGGTCCTCGGGCGGACCGCGATCGTGCGGGCCACCGGCTCGCGACGTCGCGCCGACGCCCGGTCCTGACCGCGTCGATCCCCTCGCGCCGAAGTCCCCGACGCCCCGGGGCACCTCGGGCGTGTCGGCACCCGCCGGGGCACCCGCGGCGAGCACCGTCCGGCCCGGGCGGCGGACCACGGGAGAGGACCACGCGGTGAGCACGTCGACCTGGGCCGAGGCGATCGCCGCGGGCGCGTGACGTGGTGACGGTCGGCGCGGCCCGGATCGCCGCGCCCGCCCCGGGGATCAGCCGGTCCGGGTCCGCGATGACGGCCGGGCTGCTCGAGGACCTCCCGCACGACGCCGACCGGGAGCCCCGCTTCGCCGACTACCTGGACCTGTCGTCCACCAACGCCACCGCGTTCAGCCCCACCGACGAGATGCCGCTGAGCCGGTGGACGACGATGCTGATGCTCGTCCAGGCGCTGGTGTCGCTGGTGACGATCGCGCTCGTCGTCCCCCGGGCCGTGAACGTCCTGGGTGGCTGGGTCCGGGGCGGAACTCAGCCACCCAGGAGGGACCGCAGCACCCCCGGTGCGTCCGACGGGCCGGCGACCGGCGCCCACCGCGCGTTGCTGCGCGCGGCCAGCTCGGCCGCCTGCTCGTGGTCGGACTCCGGGGCCAGGATCAGCAGCTCCGGGACCCGCCGCGCCGCCGGGACCGGGTCGTGGTCGTCGGTGGCCCGGCAGTCCGAGAGCAGCACGACGATCCGCCGCTCCGCCCGCGTCCGTTCCAGCTGCGCGGTGGCCGCCCGCAACGCACCGGACAGCGCGGTCACCCCGTGCCCGCGCAGGCCCAGCACCCGGTCGACGACCGCCGACGGCGGACGGGTGGACCCGATGTCGCGCAGGACCCGGGTCTCGGCCGCGAACGACAGCACCGCGTGGTCACCGGGCGCCCGGAACGCGCAGGCCGCGGCGGTCAGCGCCGCCGCGGCGAGCCGGTCCCCGCCCATCGACCCGGACGCGTCCACCACCAGGCACAACGCGAGCGCGGGCCGCGCCCAGGTGCGCGCGGTCAGCTCGTCGAGCCCGACCGGTCGCCGCGCCGCGCGGGCCTCGGCGACCGCGCCCAGCGAGGCGTCCAGGTCCAGGTCACCGCCGCGGTCGGCCGGGACCGCGCGCAGCCTTCCGATCCCGCGCCGGGTGACCCGGCCGGAGCGGCCGATCTCCAGCACGACCCGGCCGGCGAGCCTGCGGGCCGCCGCCCGCAGCTTCTCGTCGGTGGCCTTGCCCATGTCGACGAGCAGCGTCAGCGTCTCGTCGGGACGCTCGGCCAGCGCGACGTCGAACGCGTCGGGGTCGAGCACCCCGACCTCGGGCGAGATCTCGGTGAACCCCGGGTGGCCCGCCAGGGAGCTGCGGGCCACCGTGCGGTCCTCCGGTCGCGCACGCGGCCGGGACGGACGGGAGGAGCCGTCCGCGGGCCGGGGACCGCCCGCCGGTGGCGGGCTCAGGCTCCCCCCGACGCATCACCGCCGTCCGGGGCCTCGTCGGCATCGTCGGCGGGTTCCTGGCCGAACTCGGCCGTGTACAGCTCGCGGACGATGTCCTCGGCGCTGCGGGAGCCGGACTCGGCGAGCCGGATGCGGCCGGACAACGCGACCAGCGCCGCGTCCAGCCCGGCGCGCCAGTCGGTGGTCTTCCGGCCGCGGCGGGCCGCCAGCGCGGTGGTGATGCGGACGATGTCGATCGCGCCGCGGACCGAGGAGCCGACGTGCACGTCCGGGTGCTCGCGGGTGCGCCGGACCAGGGAGACGACCTTGGCGCGCCACTGCTCGTCGACCTCGGGGCCGCGCAGCGCGACGACCGCGGTCTCGTCCCCGGCGGTCTGGTAGCCCATCGCGATCCGGCAGACCCGGTCGTAGACGGCGGAGGAGATCCGGGCGGTGCCGACGGCGTCGAACGGATTCATCGCGGCGACCAGCCGGAATCCCCCGTGCGCGGTGATCCGGCCCAGCCGGGGCACGTGCAGCTCGCCCTCGCTCATCACGGTGATGAGGACGTTGAGGGTCTCCTCCGGGATCCGGTTGATCTCCTCGACGTAGAGCAGCGCCCCGGAGCGCAGCGCCTCGGCCAGCGGGCCGTCGACGAAGGTCTCGGGGTTGTAGCCCCGCTCCAGGACCTGGGCCGGGTCGAAGTGCCCGACCAGCCGGGCCGGGGTGAGCTCGGCGTTGCCCTCGACGAACACGAACGGGAGCTCGGCCTCCTCGGCCACCGACCGCAGCAGCGTCGTCTTCCCGGTGCCCGGCGGGCCCTCCAGGACGACGTGGGCGCCGGCCTCCAGCGCCGCGACGAGGAGCTCGACCTCCCGGCCGCGGCCGACGACGGGGGTCCCCGCGGGACCGGCCGCAGCCGATCCCGCGGGGTTCGTGACAGACCCCATCAGTGCTCGTGCACGAGGACGCCGCGGACGTTCTTGCCGTTGAGCAGGTCGTCGTAGCCCTCGTTGACCTGGTCGAGGGTGTAGGTCCGCGTGATGATCTCGTCGAGCTTCAGGTCCCCGCTCTGGTAGAGGCCGAGGATCTTCGGGATGTCGACGGTCGGGTTGCAGTCGCCGAACAGCGAGCCCTTCACCGTCTTCTTGAACAGGGTCAGGATCGAGCCCGGCAGCTGGACATTGGTCGTCGAGAGCTTGTTCAGGCCGGTCAGCACGACGGTGCCGCCCTTGCCGGTGTTCTCGAACGCGCCGGTGACGATCTCCTCGGTCACGATGCCCGCGGTGACGATCGTCTTGTCCGCACCGTTGCCGTTGGTCATCGCGCGGGCCAGGTCACCGGCCTCGGCGGCGGTGGCGACGGCGTGCGTGGCGCCGAGCTCCATCGCCTTCTCGCGCTTGTTGGCCAGCGGGTCGACGGCGATGAGGTTCTTCGCGCCGGCATAGCGGGCGCCCTGGACGGCGTTGATACCGATGCCGCCGACGCCGGCGACGATCACCGTGTCGCCCGGCTCGACCTTCGCCGCGTTGACCGCGGAGCCCCACCCGGTGGGCACGCCGCAGCCGACGAGCACGGCCTTGTCCAGCGGGAGGTCGTCGTCGACCTTCACCACCGAGTTCTGGTGGATCGTGGAGTACTGGGAGAACGTGCCCAGCATGCACATCGCGCCGTACTGGCCCTTCGGTCCGGTGAAGGGGAAGCGCTCGCCCGGCAGGTAGCCCTCGAGGATGGTCGCGCCCATGTCGCAGATGGCCTGCTGCCCGGTCGCGCACCAGCGGCAGACCCCGCAGTTGGGGATGAACGAGCAGACGACGTGGTCGCCCGGCTTCACCCGGGTGACACCCGGGCCGACGTCCTCGATGATCCCGGCGCCCTCGTGCCCGAGGACCATCGGCAGGCGTGCCTCGAGGTCGCCGTGCGCAATGTGGACGTCGGAGTGGCACAGCCCGGCGTGGGTGTAGCGGATGAGGACCTCACCCTGCTGCGGCCCGTCGAGCTCGAGCTCCTCGATCTCGATCGGCTTGCCGGCCTCGTAGACGACTGCTGCCGTGGTCTTCACGGGCACGCTCCTCTGCGCTGGTGACGTCGGTGTCGACCCGGATCCTGTCCCACCCCCGGGGGTGTGGCGTGTTCCACATGTGGACACGTGCGCACTGGCTCATACCGGGCGGCTACGTCTCCGCCACGTCGAGCGCGCGCATCCGGCGGTACAGGGTGGTGCGGCTGATCCCGAGCGCCCGTGCGGCCTCGCGCTTGTTGCCGCCCGCGACCGTGAGGGCGTGCTGGATCGCGACCCGTTCGGCGCGCTCCCGGCCGCCGAGCCGGGTGGTCCGCGGACCGGGCCGCAGGTGCTCCGGCAGGTCGTCGACGTCGATCCGGCGGGTCCCGGGCAGGTGCGCCAGCTCGGTCACGACCCGGGTCAGCTCGGTCAGGTTGCCCGGCCAGGCGTACGCGGACAGCGCCGCGACCGCGGACCGGGTCAGGATCAGCTCCCGGCCCGGCCGGACCCGTGCGGCGATGTCGGCGACCAGCCCGGGCAGCTCGTCGCGGCGTTCGCGCAGCGGCGCGAGCTCGACGCGGCTCGCGCACCGGGCGACCAGCCGCGCCGCCGGGACGGACAGCTCCTCGACCGGGCCGCAGGTGAGCACGAGACGGGTCGGGCCGGCGTCGAGCAGCGGGCGGAGCACGGTGCAGAGCTCGTCGGGCAGGACGTCCACGTCGTCGACGACGACCGCGGGCGCCCCCTTCCCGACCAGCGCGGACAGCCGGGCCGCCCAGTGCCGGGACGGTCCGGTGAGGGCGTCGGTGGCCGCCAGCACGACCGGGTCGGCGGTGCCGAGCAGCCGGGCCGCCTCGGTGCTGCGCCCCGTCCCGGGCTCACCCGCGACCAGCACCGAGCGCCCGGTGGGAACCGGACGCGCGGTGCGGCGGACCGGCTCGCGCGGCGCCGCACGGACCGGGACGAGGTGGAACAGCACCCCGTCCGCGGTGTCCGCGACGGTCTCGGCCCGCACCCGGATCCCGGCGCCGTCGGGCGCCTCCAGCACCCGGGTCAGCGGGCCGTTCTCGACGACCTCGGTCCGCAGCGTCGCGAGCAGGTCCATCCCGCCCTCGCCCAGCACGGTGACGGCGCTGCGGTTGGTCAGCACCACGTCCGAGCCGAGGACCGCGATCGGCGACGAGCGCCGACGGGTGGCCTCCTGGAAGGCGAGGAACAGCCTGCGGTCGCCGTCGCGGGCGGTCTCGACGATCCGCTCCTCGATGTCCCGGGCGGCCCGCGACAGCAGCGGCGCGAACAGCGGGTGCGCACGCCCGCCGGCGACGGTGATGTCGAGGACGCCCTCGGTGCGGCCTCGCAGCGGGTGCCGGATCGGGTGGCCGAAGCAGCTGACGCCCTTGAGCCCGGCCAGGAAGTGCTCCTCGCCGTGGACCGCGATGCCGCGGCCGGTCTCGGCGGCCGTGCCGATCCCGTTGGTCCCCAGCACCTGCTCGTCGGCGGCCGCCCCGACCACCAGGCCGATGTCGTCGAAGGCCGAGGCGAGGGTGCGGTCGTCGCACCAGATGTCGAGGATCCGGCAGTCGCGGTCGGCGAGCTGCACCGAGAACGGCTCACCGGCGAGCTCGGCCGCCAGCGCCCGCAGCACCGGCTCCGCGGCGACGGCGAGCCGGCCGACCCGGTCGACCTCCGTGACCTCCGGCCGGTCGGCGCCGTCCGGGTCGATGCCCGCCAGCCGCGCACGCCGCCAGGACGAGGCGATGTGCTCGCGCACGCCCCCCGGGGCGGATCGGCCGACGGCTCCGTCGGAACCCATGGCGCACACCTTCCGTGACCGTGGTGACGGAGGCGACACTACCCGCGCCCGGCCGGGTCCCCGGTCGTGCGCGGGCGGGCGGGGTGCAGGATCGTCCGACATGGACCGACGCGTGCACGCGTTCACCGACGACGCCCTGGGCGACGACGACGCCGTCGCCCTCGCCGAGCGGCTGCGCCGCCGTGAGGTCGCGCCCCCCGAGCTGCGCGCCGCCGTCGCCGCGCGCGCCGCCCGGGTCGAGCCGCACCTGCACGGCCTCGCCCTGGACCGCACCGCCGACCCCGTCACCGGGGACGCCGACGGTCCGCTGGCCGGGGTGCCGACGCTGGTCAAGGACAACGTCGAGGTCCGGGGCTGGCCCGCGGGCCACGGCACCCGGGCGTTCGTCCCCGCCCCGTCGCGCGAGCACGCCGAGGTGACCCGGCAGCTGCTCGCGGCCGGGCTGGACCTGCTGGGCACGACCCGGATGCCGGAGTACGGGCTGAACGCCTCCACCGAGTTCGCCGACGCCGAGCCGACCCGCAACCCGTGGGACCCGCGCTTCTCGGCCGGCGCGTCGTCGGGCGGGGCGGCCGCACTCGTCGCCGCCGGCGTGGTGCCGCTGGCCCACGCCAACGACGGCGGCGGCTCGATCCGCATCCCGGCCGCGGCCTGCGGGCTGGTCGGGCTCAAGCCGTCGCGCGGGCGGCTCGCGCCGAACGCGACCGGCACCCGGATGCCGATCGACCTCGTCGCCGACGGCGTGGTGTCCCGCTCGGTCCGCGACACCGCGGTGTTCCTCGGCGCCGCCGACCGCGGGCGCCGCAACCCGGCGCTGCCACCCCTGGGCCTGGTCGAGGGCCCCGCCCGGCGACGCCTGCGGGTCGGGCTGCTGCTGGAGTCCCCCACCGGCGCCGCCGTCGACGCCGACACCCGCGAGACCGTCACCGCCGTCGCCGAGCTGCTCGCCAAGCAGGGACACGAGGTGTCCGACGCCGTCACCGGGGTGGGGACCCGGTTCGTCGACGACTTCCTCGACTACTGGGGGCTGCTCGCGTTCTCCGTGGTCACCGGTGGCCGGCTGCTGCACGGGCGCACCTTCGCCCCGCACCGTCTCGACGGCCTGACCCACGGCCTGGCCGACCACTACCGTCGCGCGCTGGCCCGCACCCCGGTGTTCCTGCACCGCCTGCGCCGGGTCGCGGCCACCCACGCCGAGCTGTTCACCCGGCACGACGTGCTGCTCTCCCCGGTGCTCGCGCACACCCCGCCGGAGATCGGGTGGCTCGCGCCGACGGTGCCGATCGAGCAGCTCACCGCCCGGCTGCTCGACTACGTGGCGTTCACCCCGCTGGCCAACGTCGCCGGGGCGCCCGCCGTCGCGCTGCCCGCCGGGGCGACGGCCGGCGGGCTGCCGGTGGGGGTGCACCTGGAGGGCACGGTCGGCGACGAACGGACGCTGCTGGAGCTGGCGTACGCGATCGAGGCCGACCGCCCCTGGCGGCGGATCCGGGACTGACCCGGCCCGGACACGCACCGGTCAGACGTTGCCGCGGCGCTCCTGCTCCCGCTCGATCGCCTCGAACAGCGCCTTGAAGTTGCCCTTGCCGAAGCCGAGCGAGCCGTGCCGCTCGATGAGCTCGAAGAACACCGTGGGCCGGTCCCCGACCGGCTTGGTGAAGATCTGCAGCAGATAGCCGTCCGGTCGACGAGGATCCCGCGGGACGCCAGCTCGGCGATCGGGACCCGCACGGACCCGATCCGGGCCCGCAGCTCCGGGTCGGAGTAGTAGGCGTCCGGGGTGTCGAGGAACTCCACGCCGCGCGAACGCAGCACGTCGACGGTGGTGAGGATGTCGTTCGTCGCGAGCGCGAGGTGCTGGGCACCGGGGCCGCGGTGGAAGTCCAGGTACTCGTCGATCTGGGACTTCCGACGGCCGGGGCTGGGCTCGTTGAGCGGGAACTTCACCCGGTGGTTGCCCGACGCGACGACCTTGCTCATCAGCGCCGAGTAGTCGGTGGCGATGTCGTCGCCGATGAACTCGGCCATGTTCGTGAAGCCCATGATCCGGTGGTAGAAGTCCACCCAGGAGTCCATGCGGCCGTACTCGACGTTCCCGACGACGTGGTCGAGCGCCTGGAACAGCCGGCGCGGCGCGTCCGCGGGCCGGTCCACCGAGGAGCTGCGGGCGACGTGGCCGGGCAGGTACGGGCCGGTGTAGCGGGACCGGTCGACCAGGGTGTGCCGGGTGTCGCCGTAGGTGGCGATCGCGGCGGAGCGCACGGTGCCGTGCTCGTCGGTCGTGTCGTGCGGCTCGACCATCACGGTGGCCCCCTGGGCGCGGGCGTGGGCGATGCAGCGGTCGACGTCGGGGACCTCGAGGGCGATGTCGACGATGCCGTCGCCGTGCCGGCGGTGGTGGTCGGCGACCGGGCTGTCCGGGTCGACGGCGCCACGCAGCTCGAACCGGACCGCGCCCGAGCGCAGCACGTAGGAGTGGTGGTCGCGGTTGCCGGTCTCCGGCCCGGAGTACGCGACGAGCTCCATGCCGTAGACGACCTGGTAGAGCTGCGCGGCCTGGGTGGCGTTGCCGACCGCCCACACCACGGCGTCCCAGCCGGTGACCGGGAACGGGTCGGCGGAGTCGTCGTGCTCGACGAGGCCGACCAGGCGTCGCAGGGCGGCGGCGTCGAGGTCGGCGAGCTTCTCGGAGTCGGTGAGGATGTCCATCAGTGCTCTCCCGTCAGTGTGCGGGCGGCCAGGTCCTGTGCCGCGGTGACCGTGGTGGTGCCGTGCGTGCGGGCGTCGGCGAAGACGCCGGTCAGGGTGTCGCCGATCGCGCGGGTCCGGTCGGCGACGGCGTCGGCGCTCCAGCCGAGGACCTCGCGGCCGACCAGGTGGACGGCGCCGCCGGCGTTGGCGACGAAGTCCGGGGCGTGGACGATGCCGCGCCGGCGCAGGACCTCGGCCGCGTACGGGTCGGCGAGCAGGTTGTTCGCCGCGCCTGCGACGACCGCGGTGGGGAGGGTCTCGGCGACCTCGGCGGTGATCAGACCGCCGGTGGCGCACGGGACCAGCACGTCGCACTCGCGGGTGGTCACCGCGCCGGTGCCGACCACCTCGGCGCCCAGCTCGTCGGCGACCGCGGCGCAGCGGGCCGGGTCGACGTCGGTGACGATCAGCTTGGCCCCGGCGTCGGCGGCGAGCCGGGCGACGTCGGCGCCGACCGCGCCGAGCCCCTGGACCAGCACCCGCAGCCCGTCGACGCCGTCGAACCCGGCCTCCGCGACTCCCGCGCGGATCGCGGCGAACACCCCGAGGGCGGTCATCGGTCCGGACGAGCCGGGCCCGCCCGCCGCGACCGACCGGCCGAACACGTGCGGGGTCAGGCCGGCCAGCACGTCCATGTCGGCCGAGCAGGTCCCGACGTCCGGGCCGGTGGTGTAGTTCCCGCCGAGCAGCTCCAGGTTGGCCGCGTGGATCTCGAGGATGCGGCGCCAGGTCGCCTCGCCGAGCTCGGCGCGCGGCGCCGGGAGCGCGATCACCGACTTGCCGCCGCCCATCGGCAGGCCGGCGACGGCCATCTTCAGCGTCATCGCCCCGGCGAGGCGGCGGGCGTCGGCGACGGCGTCGCCGGGCGAGGGGTAGACCATCGCGCGGGTCCCGCCCGACGCCGGGCCGAGACGGGTCGAGTGCACCCCGATCACGAACCACGCGCCCGTCCCCCGGTCGTACCGGACCGAGGTCAGTTCGCCGTCCCACTCGGGCAGAGCCATCCCGCGCCTCCATCGCCTCTCGCTGGTGTGCAGGGAGGACACCGTCGATCCCGGTATCTGCGCAACCGGCCCATCACAAGCTGCACAGCGGCGGCAGGTCACCCGGTCGCGGTGCCGGTCCACCTGGACGGATCGTCCAGGAGATCGGCGTCACTCCCGGGGCCCGCCGCCGGCGTCCGTAACCTGGACCGGTGACGACCAGCGACGCCACGACGCCCGCCGACCTGCGCGGCAGGCCGCGACCGCCGGTCCACCCGCGGACCGCGCCGTCGGACCCGGCCGGGCTGGACCCCGAGCGCGCCGCGCTGCACGCCCGCATCGCGACCGGCCCGCGCGGAGCGCAGGCCCGGGTCCCGCTGGTCGACGGCGCCGGCCGCCTGCTCGGCCCGTTCACGACGATGCTGTTCTCCCCGCGCATCGGCGACGCCGTGCAGCAGGTCGGCGCGGCCCTGCGCACCGACGACGACCTCCCGTCCCGGCTGCGCGAGCTGGCCGTTCTCGCCGTCGCCGTGCACCACGGGTCGGCCTTCGAGTGGTCCGCGCACGAGGGCCTCGCCCGCGACACCGGACTGTCCGGGGCGCAGCTGCAGGCCCTGCTCGACGGCGGCGTCCCCGACGGCCTCGACGAGGCCGAGCGGGTCGCGCTGACCACCGTGCGGGCCCTGCTCACCCGGCACGACCTGGGCGACGGCGCCTACGCCACCGCGCTGCGGGCGCTGGGCCGGGACACCCTCGCGGCGCTGGTGTGGCTGACCGGGTACTACTCGATGCTGGCCACGGCACTCGCCGTGTTCCGGCCGCAGTGAGGCCGGGTAACCCGCATGGAGAGGGGAGGGACGCGATGAGCACCGCACCGAGCACCGCACCGGACGGGGTGCGCGTGGCCGCGGCCATGCACACCTTCCCCAAGACCTGTGGACCGGCGACGACCGTCGCGCAGGCGTGGGCGGCGTTCGAGCGGCCCAAGGTGCACTCGCTGCTGGTCCTCGACGCGGGGCGGCTGCTCGCCGTGGTCGACCGGGCCGACCTGACCGGGGACGGACCGGACGAGCCCGCCGCACCCCTGGGGACGATCGTCGGGCGGGTGGCCCACGCCGGCGACGACCTGGCGTCGGCCTGGGCGGCGATGGCCGACGCCGGCCGGCGGCGGGTCGCCGTCGTCGACGACGCCGGCCGGCTGCTCGGGCTGCTCTGCCTCAAGCGGCACGGTCGCGGGTTCTGCTCCGACGCGGGCATCCAGGCCCGGATCGACGAGCGCGCGGCGGCCCCGGACGGGCCGTGAGGCGGCCCACCGCGGGGAACACCGGCGCCGGGCCGGACGCTGGACGGGGTGACCACCTCCGACGCCGCCGTCGCCACCCGCAGTCGAGAGGACCCTCCCGGTGACCCACACCGACGACACCGTGCTCCTGGACGGGGGCGTCGCCATGCCCCGTCTCGGGTTCGGTGTGTCCGAGTCCCGCGACGCCCACGCCGCCGTCGCCGAGGCGCTCGCGCAGGGCTACCGCAGCATCGACACCGCCGCCGTCTACGAGAACGAGACCGGCGTCGGCGCCGCGCTGGCCGGTTCCGGCCTGCCCCGCTCCGAGCTGTTCGTGACCACCAAGGTCTGGAACGTCGACGGCGACCGCCCCGACGCGCTGGGCGCGGCACGGCGCAGCCTGGACCGGCTGGGGCTCGACCACGTCGACCTGCTGCTCGTGCACTGGCCCAACGACGACCTCGGGCACTGCCTGTCGACCTGGGAGGCGATGGAGCAGCTGCTGGCCGAGGGCCGCACCCGCGCGGTCGGGGTGTCGAACTTCCGACCGTCGCACCTGCGCAGGCTCCGCTCGCTCGGCGGTCGGCTCCCGGCGCTCAACCAGGTCGAGCTGCACCCGCACCACCAGCAGCCGGAGCTGCGCGCGGTGCACGCCGCGCTGGGCATCGTCACCGGCGCCTGGAGCCCGCTGGGCCGCGGCGCGGTCCTCGGCGAGCCGGTCCTGGCCCGGATCGCCGACCGGCACGGCGTCACCCCCGCCCAGGTGGTCCTGCGCTGGCACCTGCAGCAGGGCACCGTCGCCGTTCCGAAGTCCGACGACGCGGGGCGCATCGCCGCCAACCGCGATCTCGCCGGGTTCACCCTCGACGGGGCCGACCTCGACGCCGTCGCCGCGCTGCACCGGACCGACGGACGGGGCCGGATCGGCCCGGTGCCCGACCGGGTGGACCGCATCGCGTCCTGAGTGACGTGTGTCACGTCCGCGTGAGGACGGCGGGGCGAACATCCTCGAACGACCAGTCCATCGAGGAGGCAGTCGTGTCGTTCACCGACAAGGTCAAGAACAAGGCCGAGAACGCCGTGGGCGTCGCCAAGGAGAAGGCCGGCGCGGCCACCGGCGACCGGGAGCTCCAGGCCGAGGGCAAGGCCGAGCAGTCGAAGGCGTCGCTGAAGGACGCCGGCGAGAAGCTGAAGGACGCCGCGGGCAACGTGCAGGACGCGTTCGGCGGTTCGAAGGGCTGAGTCCGCCGACGGCGTGACGGGGGTGACCGGGACGCATGCCGGTCGCCCCCACCGGGAACGCGACGGAGGTACCGAGCCGGGTCCAGTGCCGTACCGGGCTCCTCCCCTCACATGTACCGGAGGAACCATGAGCACCGTCAAGCTCGCCGTCGTCTACTACTCCGCCACCGGCACCGTCGACGCGATGGCCCACCGGGCCGCGCAGGCCGGCGAGAAGGCGGGCGCCGAGGTGCGCCTGCGCCGCGTCGCCCGCGAGGCGACCACCGGTGAGCGCGAGGCCACCGACGCGCAGGCCGCGCACGCCGAGGCCGCCCCCGAGGTCACCGCCGCGACCGCCGACGACATCGTGTGGGCCGACGCCGTCCTGTTCGGCTCGCCCACCCGCTACGGCAACATCGCGGGCCAGCTCAAGACCTTCATCGACTCGCTCGGCCCGCAGTGGGGCCAGGGCCTGCTCGCCGACAAGGTCTACGCCGGGTTCACCGCCAGCCAGACCCTGCACGGCGGCCAGGAGTCCACGCTGCTCGCGCTGTACAACACGATCCACCACTTCGGCGGGATCGTCGTCGCGCCCGGGTACACCGACCCGACCAAGTTCGTCGACGGCAACCCCTACGGCGCCTCGCACGTGACCGGGGCGGACAACGACGCCCCGCTCGGCGACGCCGACAACGCGGCTCTCGACCACCTCGCCACCCGCGTGGTCACCGTCGCCGGGAAGCTCGCGGGCTGACCGCGGTCGCGGCGGCACGGACCCGGCCATCGCACGCCCGCACGGGTTAGCCTCGTCGGATGTACTTCCGGATCACCCCCGGCGGGGTCGAGCTCGTCGATCCGGGCGACGTGCGCGCGTTCCACGTCGTCGTCACCGAGGGAGCGACCGAGGGGGAGCTCGCCGACACCGTGCGCCGCACCGGGCTCGGCGAGCTCTCCGACGACGGCGAGCACGTCCTGGTCCGGGTGGACGCCGTCCGCAGGCTCGCCGCCGGTCGGGTCGGCCCGGGCTGGGAGGACGACCTGGCCGGGATGCTCGGGTACGCCCGGAGCAAGGGCTGGCTCTCCGACGACGGCACGGCGGTGCGCGCACACGTCGAACGCGCCTGAGACACACGGGCACCGCTACCGGCCGTCCGGTGACGCGGCCGCGACCCGCCGCCCGGGTCGGCCCGCGTCACCGGATGACCGGGGCACCGTCAGCGCTGTGGCAGGGTCACCGACGACGGCGTGTCCGGCCCGGACAGCACCTCCATCCGCGCACCGTCGGCACCGGGAACGGGGCCGGTGGCCCGGGGGTCGTGGCCGGTGACCGTGACCTGGACCCGGTGCCCCGCCGGCACGCGGTAGGAGGTCGGCAGCATCGCGAAGTGCAGCCGCACGGCCTCCCCCGGCTCCACCGGGGCGGCGTCGGCGGCGTACGCGCGGTGCCACGGCACACCGTCGGGCAGCGCGTAGGCGGGCGGGTGCTCGGCGCGCAGGGACATCCGCTGCCGGCCCTCGGTGATCACCGTCGTGCGCCCGTCCGGGCCGATCTCCTCCAGGTAGGCGAACACGTCGCCGTCGGCCCGGTCGGTGCGCACGGTGAGGTCGGCGACCGGCGCGCCGGTGAACACCGTGTCGCGGTCCAGCACCGGCCCGGTCCAGCTCGTCCCGCTCCCGGGGACGTGGCAGGGCTGGATGGTCGCCCCGGAACCGGGATCGGTGGGGCACTCGACGGTCGTGTCGACCGTGACGCCCCGGACGCCGTGCGCCGCGGAGCCGAGGACACCGTCCCCGCCGAGGGCGGCGGGCCGTGCGGTGATCCCGGCGGGCGGCCAGCTCGGCGCGGACTCCCACTCCAGGCCGGTCGCGTCGGCGGTGTCCGACGAGGGGGTGGCCCAGTGCACCGGCGGCTCGTCGGCGATGCCGGTGTCGATGCCCTTGAGATGCTGGTCGAAGAACCGGTGGGCCTGTTCGACCAGCGCGAACCCGGCGTTCTCGCAGTGCTTCCAGGGGCCGATCAGCAACCGCGAGCCGGGCACGTTCAGCAGCGCGGCGACACCCTGGCCGCGCAGCTCGTCGCGCCACCCGCCGATGACGTAGACCGGCACGCCGGTGGAGCGGATCTCGTCGGCATAGGTGCCGACGCTGCCCTCGGACCAGAAGCGCGACTGCGTGGCCGCGGTCCAGCTGTCCCGGTACGGCATGCCGCGCCACATGTCGGCGAGCGGTACGGCCTTCTGGTGCTCGACCGCCGCCTCGCGCAGCAGCACCTTGTCCTCGTCCCCGTCGACCGGCGCGTTCGCCAGGTCCTGCTCGACGGTGCGCGACGGGCCGAAGCCCCACTGCGCGGAGATGCCACCGACCCGCCAGGCGTCGTACTTGTCCCAGGAGAAGCACCCCGCGAGCACCGCCCGCAGGTGCGGCGGGCGCACGGTCAGGGCGTGCATCGCGGCGTCGCCGGTGTTGGAGCAGCCGTAGACCCCGACGTTGCCGTCCGACCAGGGCTGCGCCGCCAGCCACTCGGTGATCTCGTAGGCGTCGCCGGCCTCCAGCCGGTCGTTGTAGCCGCGGCGCACCCCGAAGGACTGGCCGTTGCCGCGCCGGGCGACCTGGGCGACGACGTAGCCGTGCCCGGTGAGCGAGGGCATCGTCTGGATCCCGCCCGTCGCGGGGCCCGCACCGTCCTCCGGCTTGCGCTCGGTCGACAGGCTGTGCTGCCACAGCACCGGGAACGGTCCCGGCGCCGGGCGGCCGTCCACCGCGGGCCGGTCGAGCCGGACGGCGAGCCGGGTCCCGTCGCGCATCGGCAGGAGGAAGGACTCACTGACCTGCTCGGTGAATCCGGGGTCCGGGCGGTAGGAGCCGAGCGAGGACGCCGTGGCATTGCCGCCCGGCCGCGGGACGACGAGCACCGCGAGGGCGACGGCGGCCACCAGGCCGAGAGCGACGAGTACGGACATGAGCAGGGTGCGGCGGGATCGTCCGGGCATGACGGGCCTCCGTGCAGCGGTCGGTGGTGCAACGGGTGGTGGTGGGTGCTGCGCACGCGGTGCGGCTCAGGGGTCGGGCGCGGCCTCGCCGAGCGGGGTCTCGCGGATCCCGGCCACGGCGGCCAGGGCCAGCACCGCGACCGGCAGGGTCGCCAGCACGACCAGCTGGAGCCCGTGGGTGTAGGACGCGCGGACGGCCTCGGCCAGCGGCGCGGGAAGGGCGGCGACCTCGGCGGGCGTACCGAGCAGCCGGCGGACCGCGTCGTCCCCGGTGGGCAGGCCCGCGGCCGCGAGCGCGGTGGGCAGGTCGGTGCGCATCCGGGCGGTGAGCACCGCACCGAACGCGGCGACGCCGACGGCGCCGCCGAGCGTGCGGGCGAACGTGGCCGAGGACCCGGCGACCCCCACGTCACCGGGGCCCACGGCGTCCTGTGCGGCCAGCATCAGCACCTGCTGGGTCAGGCCGGTCCCGGCGCCGAGCAGCGCCATCCCGGTCACCACCTGCCAGGCCGGGGTCGCCGGGGTCAGCGGCGCGAGCACGGCCAGGCCCAGGACGAGCAGCGCGCACCCCGCCGCGGGATACGGTTTCCACCGGCCGCTGCGGACGACGAGCCGCCCGACCACGGCCGAGGCGACGATCATGGTCCCGACCTGGGGCAGCATCAGCAGACCCGCGGTCATGGCGTCGTGGCCGTGGACGACCTGCAGGAACTGGGGCAGGTAGATGATGCCGCCGAACATGACCGTGCCGACCAGCAGGCTGGCGGCGCAGGCGAGGGTGAACGTGCGGCTGCCGAACAGCCGCGGCGGCAGGATCGGGTCGGCGGCGCGGCGCTCGCGCAGCATCGCGAGCGCACCGGCCGCCACGACGGCGAGGCCGAGCACCGCGGTCGCCGGGGACGTCCACGGCCAGGCCACCCCGCCGGCCGACAGGAGCAGTACGAGCCCGCCCGCGGTCACGGCCAGCAGGACCGCGCCCAGGTGGTCCAGCGGCGCCTCGCGACGCGCCGGTCGGCGGTCCGGCGCGAGGCGGACGAGGGCCGCGGCGGCGATCGTCACCGGCACGACACCGAGGAAGCACCACCGCCAACCCGGCCCGCCCGGGCCGACCAGCAGCCCGCCGAGCAGCGGCCCGGCGACCGACGCCGTGCCGAACGACAGCCCGAACCAGCCGGTGTAGCGGCCCCGCTCCCGCGCCGGGACCAGCACCGCGACGAGTGCGTTCGCGCAGGCGAGGATGCCCCCGGAGGCCGCCCCCTGGACGGCGCGCCCGGCGATCAGCCACCCCATGGACGGGGCGAGGCCGGCCGCCAGCGACGCGACGACGAACAGCGCGATCGCCGCCAGCAGCACCGGGCGCGGACCGCGCCGGTCCGCGAGCTTGCCCCACACCGGCGTCGCCGCGGCCATGGTGAGCAGTGCGGCCGCGGCGACCCAGGCGGCACGGTCCTGCCCGCCCAGCTCGCCGGCGATCGTGGGCAGCGCGATCCCGATGATCGTGTTCGTGAGTGAGCCGGTGAACAGCGCGACCAGGGCGCCGGCGAGCACCGCGGGGGTGGACGGGCGGCGGACGCCCGCCACCGCGGGGGCCGGCGCCTCAGCCATCGGTCCGGGGCAGCACCTCGTCCTGCAGCCACCCGCCGACCGCCGCGTCGAGGTGACCGGGCCCGGTGCCGCGGTCGTCGACGTTGTCGGCGTGCAACTCCAGCACCGGGATCCCGGCCGCGCGCAGTGCCCGGGTGGTCGCCCAGCTGCCCCGGGCGTCGTCGGACACCAGGTGGACGACCCCGTCGACACCGTGCGCGCGGGCCTCCTTGACGTACCACTCGGCCGACCAGGGTGGCGTGTAGAGCTGGTCGGAGAACGCCGCGAACCGGGCGGCGAGGGTGCGCAGCGGGTCGTCGCCGTAGCGGAGGTAGCCGTCGGCGGCGATGGCCAGGTACATCGACCACACGAAGACCGCGCCGTACCGCTCCTGGATCCGGCGGAACAGGTCCAGGTCGAACCAGAGGCCGCGGCCGACCCACATGAGCCGTGCGCGCTCGTGGTCGGCGACGGCCGACCCGGCGGCGATCCGGTCCGCGACCTCGTCGTGCAGGCGGCGGGCCGCGTCCCGCGCCCACACCGTGCCCCGGTGCCACTGGGGCACCATCACGGCCGGGATGGAGTCGGTGACCGCGACCGGGCAGGGCCGCGCCGCGGCGATCAGGTCCCGGGTGCGCCGGTTCCACTCCTCCTGCTCGTTGGTGAGCGCCAGAACCTCGGCGAAGCGCCGCTCGGAGAACCGCCGCCCGGTGGTCTGCTCCAGGAACCGGATCAGTCCCTCCAGCTCACCGACCATGAGGTCCAGGCGGTCGGTCCCGACCGCCTCCTCCCAGCGGTGCGGCATCAGCTCCCACCAGCGCTCCGGGACGGTGTCGGCGGCCGCGCTCTCCAACGGGAAGAACGTGACGCCGGGCCGGGAGCCCCAGACGTCGAAGATCTTCCGCGATGCGTCGCCGGTGGTCTCGGCGAGCACGATCGAGGGCATCGGGAGCCCGCCCCAGGGCGCGCTCGCCGGGTCCGGGTCGAAGGCGCTGCCGAGCGCGGTGGAGCTGTACTGCTCGGTGTAGTCCGGATAGCCGCGCTCGCGCAGGCGGGCCAGGTGCTCCTGGGTGCGCCGCTTGGCGGACACGATCGACGCCCACCACTGGTTGACCACGTACGGGATCCCCATCGCACGGAACACCTCCTGCGGGGCGTCCGCGTTGACCAGGGCCATCGGGGCCCCGGGGAGGTGGTCGCGCTGCAGCTCCGCGAACCACCGGCGCTGGTACGCCGTCGCCTCGGCCGCGCTGGGGAGCCGGTCCGCCCGGGCCGGGGCGCTCACGCCGCGTCCGCCGGTCGGCGCAGGTCGGCGAGGGCCCGGTCGAGGTCCTCCGGGTCGATCCGGCCGTAGGGCTGGCGTTCCAGCAGCGCCGCCGGGACGCCGGCGGCGGCGCGTTGCGCGGGCCAGTCCCAGGGCGGCGCGTCGTCGTGCTCGCGGACGTAGCCGAGCAGGCCGGCCGCACCCCGGGCGTGGAGCCGGGCGGCGGTGTGCGTGGCCCGTTCCGCGATCGAGGACCGTGCCGCCGACGGCCCGTTGGCCTGGTACCGCTCGGCGAGCGCGAGCTCCAGGCCGGCCGGGTGGCCGGGAGTGCCGACGTCACGGGAGACGAGCAGGTCGCCGCGGTCGTGGTCCTCGCCGACGACGAGCAGCCCGGCGGACTCCAGCGCCGCATAGACCGAGGTCCCGTCGTGGGAGGACCCGGTGAGGTGGACGGGGTGCCCGGGGCGCGGGTCGCGCGTGGGCAGCTCCTCGACCAGCGTCGTCAGCAGCTCCGCGGCGCGGCCGGGGGGCAGGGCGCAGGCCGCGTCGACGACCCGGAGGAACTCGGTGCCCGTGAGCCGGCGGGCGGAGCGCAGGTCCCCCACGGCGCGCAGCAGGCCGCGTACCCGGTCGTGCGCCACGACGGCGGCGGCGAGCGCGTCGTCACCGACGGGGCGCCCGGAGCGCTCGCCCAGCCAGGTCCGCAGGCCGCGGACCTTGGCCAGGACGTAGCGGGTCGTCGTGCGGTGCGGCAGGTGCAGGACGTCGACCAGGTGCACCGGGGGCAGCGCGACCGACGGCTCGACCCGGCGCAGTTCGCGGAGCACGTAGAACAGCCGCAGCGAGGCCTCGCAGTCCCGCGAGACGACGAGCACGTCGAGCGGGCCGTACGCCCCGTCGAGCAGCCGGGTCAGCACCGAGTGGGCGACCGGGTCGAGTCCGCCGCCGAGCAGGCGTCGTCCGGCCGAGGCGTCCTCCTCCGGCGAACCGGACAGCCGCAGCGGGCGGTAGCCGGCGGCGGTGAGCAGCTCGACCGGCACGTCGGCACCGACGTGGCCGGCGACCGGGCGGGTGTCGCCCGCCTCCGGGCGGGCAGGGGCCGGCAACGCAGCGAGGGCTGCGGACATGGGAACCTCCGGGTCAGATGACGGCGTCGGCGGTGAGTGCGGCGACGTCGTCGGCGTCGTAGCCGAGGAGCTCGCGGTACACGCGGTCGTTGTGCTGGCCGAGTTCCGGCGCGGGGCCGTCGAGCCCGACGTCGGAGCCGGAGAACACGATGGGCATCCCGGTGGCGGACAGGTCGGCCACCGCGCCGTGCCGCGGGTGGGTGAGCGGGACGACCTCCCGGCGCTCGCGCACGAGCGGGTCCCGGACGGCCTCCAGGGGGTCGCGCACCTCCGCCGCGGGCACGCCCTGGGCGGTGAGCCGCGCGATCACCTCGGCCCGGGGCAGGTCCCGGCACCAGGCGGCGATCAGCGCGTGCAGCTCGTCGGCGCGCTCCACCCGGCGGTCCCGCGTGCGGTAGCGCTCGTCGTCGACGAGGTCCGCGCGCCCCATCGCGCGCAGCACGCCGCGGGCGAAGGCGTCGGTGGGCGCGCAGAGCGCGACGTGGCCGTCCGCGGCGGGGAGGATGCCGAACGGGGCGAGCCGCGGGACCATCGCACCGGTGCGCTGCTCCAGCCCGACGGCGTCGTAGGCGTCGAAGGGTTCGCAGGCCACGAGCGAGGTGAGGGCGCCCAGCATGGACACGTCGACGTGCTGGCCCTGTCCGGTGCGCTCGGCCTGCAGCAGCGCCGACACCGTCCCGACCACGGCGTACAGCGGGGCGAGCAGGTCCCCGACCGGGAGCCCGAACCGCACCGGGTCACCGCCGGGCTCGCCCGCGGTCATCATCACCCCGGACAGGGCCTGGATGATCGCGTCCATCGCCTTGCCCGACCCCGGACCGCCCTGGGCGCCGAACCCGCTGATCGAGGTGTACACCAGAGCCGGGTTGATCTCGCGGACCGCGGCGTAGTCGATCCCCAGCCGCGAGGTGACCCCCGGGGAGTAGTTCTCGACCAGCACGTCGGCGTGCCGGACGAGGTCGGTGAACACCGTCTTGGACCGCGGGTCCTTCAGGTTCAGCGTCACGCTGAGCTTGCCGCGGCCGCGCAGCAGCATGGACACCGACATGTCGTCGTCGTGCAGGCGGGACAGCGCCAGGCCGTCCCGGCCGAGGTAGGGGGCGTTGTTGCGGGAGGTGTCGCCGCCGGTGGCGGGGTTCTCCACCTTGATCACGGTCGCGCCCAGCCCGGCGAGCAGCAGGGTGGCGTAGGGGCCGGCGAGTGCGGTGGTCAGATCGATGACGGTGCGGCCGGCGAGCGGCTGGGCGGTCGCGTTCTCGGTCACGCTGTCTCCTCGGACGAGCCCGCCCCGGCGACGAGCCAGTCGTCGCCCCGGCGGACCAGGCGGGCATTCAGCCGGGCACGGGTGGTGATGTCGCGGACGTAGTCCACGACGGGGGAGTCCGGTCCCTGCGGGACGGGACGACCGGCGTCGTCGATCCGGCAGGGGACGATCCCCGCCTCGACGAGCCCGCCGCGGTCGAACCGGCAGGTCGCGACGACGGTGTCGCGGCTCTCGGGGTGGAAGGGGTAGAAGGGCATGTCCGGGTCGGGGGCGAAGCCGTACAGCTCCGTGCGGCGCCGGGCCCACTCGTCCCGCTCGGCGCTGTCCCCGCCGGACGCCGGGGTCAGCGCGTGGGTGACGGTCACGAAGTTGCCGAGTCCGTGGAAGATGGGCTTCCCGCGCCAGACCTCGATGCCGCGCAGGATGTGCGCGTGGTGGCCGAACACGGCGTCGGCACCGGCGTCGACGGCAGCCCTGGCGACGGGCGACTCGTACATCGCGACCGCCGCCGGGGTGTGGCCGACGCCCTTGTGCAGCGCGACCAGCACGACGTCGACCTCGGCACGCAGCCGGGCGACGTCGTCGGTCATCTCCGCCAGCGAGTCGGGGTCGGCGAAGGTGTAGACGCGCGGCGGCCCGCCCGGGCTGGCGTGGTCGAGCTCGTAGTGGGTGAGCACCCGCACCGGGGCGCAGCCCGCCTTGCGGGAGGTCGCCCAGGACTCGCGCGGACCCACACAGTTGTAGGACAGCACCCCGATCCGCAGGCCGCCGCGCTCGACGACGGCGGGCGCGCGGGCCTCGGCGAGGTCGGCTCCCGCGCCGGCGGTGAGCAGCCCGGCCCGGCGTGCGTGGGCGACGGTGTCGGTCACGCCGACCTCGCCCGCGTCGAACACGTGGTTGCCGGCCAGGGTGACGACGTCGAACCCGGCGTCGGCCAGCGCACCGAGCGCCGCCGGGTCGGCCGGCGGGGCCGGGACGTCGGTGGACACCTGCGCCGTGGTCGTGGAGTGCGGGACCTCGACGTGGCCGACAGTCAGGTCGGCGGTGCGGAGCAGCGCGGCGGCCGGCGCGAGGAACGACGCGGGGTCGGGCTCGTCGAGGATCAGGTCCCCGACCGCGGCGACGGTGACCGGTGTGCTCACTGGTCCACCCTCCGGGTGTCGGTGATCGTGATTGGGTTGCCGATGCGCCCGAGGTGCCGCTGGGTCATCGCCCTGCTCGCTCGACTCGGTTGAGGTCCAGCATGAGATCTGCGGGGCCCAG
>NZ_JAMXSG010000068.1:0-22840 GCF_024124365.1 Pseudonocardia sp. McavD-2-B | reverse complement strand
GTGGGCCGGGCGACGGCGATCCGCTCGGCCGCGGACCGCACCGCGGCGACGGCGACCGGCGTCGCCGTGCCGTGCAGGGACGCGGCCAGCGCGACCCCGAAGGCGCCGGTGATGCCCAGGCTCGGGGCACCGCGCACGGCCAGCGACCGGATCGCCTCGATCAGCTCGTCGACGGTGCGCAGGTAGAGGTGCTCGGTCGCGCCGGGCAGCGCGCGCTGGTCGAGCAGGACCACCGCCGGGCCGCCCTCGTCGTCGCCGGCCCAGTCCACGATCCGCATCGCCCCGTACCCTCCCCGGTCGTCCGCCCTCGGGCGACCGGGGTGAACCTACCCCGGCGCCGCGGGCGGCCGGGCCGACTGCGGCCCCGGTCACGGGCGGGCTGCTCACCGGCCGGGTGGCGCCACCCGGTAGACGGCACCGGCGTCGTCGTCGGTCACGTAGACCGCGCCGTCCGGCCCGGCGACGGCCGCGACCGGCCTGCCCCAACGCGCTCCGGACGGGTCCTGGAACCCGCCGACCAGCGTCTGCTGCGCGCCGAGGCCCCCGTCCCGCCAGGGGAAGAACGACACCTCGGGGGCCCTCGGCGGGTCGGCGTTCCAGGAGCCGTGCACCCCGGCCAGGGCCCCGGCCGCGTACGGCGCGGGCAGCACCCCGTCGGTGAACGACAGCCCCAGCGGTGCCGAGTGCGCCGGGAAGGACTGCTCCACGGGGGCCAGCGCCGCACAGTCCATCGCGCGCCCGCCGGGGTTCAGCTCGGCGTCGGCGACCAGACCGACGTCGGTGAAGTTCTGCGCGGAGCCGGCGACGCCCGGGTCGGTGTCCGGGTCCGGGTTGCAGAACGGCCAGCCCAGCTCGCGGCCCGGGGTGAGCCGGGCCAGCGGTTCGGCCGGATGGTCGGTGACGTAGGCGTCGACGACCTTCCCGAACGACGAGGCGCCGGCGTCGCCGTAGGGCCGGTCGTAGGGGTAGGGCACGTTGTCGCGGCCGTTGACCGCGGTCCAGACCGAGCCGTCGGGCGCGGTGGCCAGCCCGGTGCCGTTGCGGACCCCGGTCGCGAACGGCGCGGCGGGCCCGCCGGTGGGCGGCATCCGCAGGATCGACGCGCGCGGGGGAGTGGCGTCCCGGTCGGCGACCGATATGTTGCCGGTCGACCCGACCGAGACGTAGACCGCGCCGTCCGGGCCGACGGTGACCGACTTCAGCTCGTGGCCGTAGGCGCCGCGCAGGTCGGGGGAGTTGGCGTCGGGCAGGCCGGGGACGACGACCCGCCGCCCGGTCGCCGCGCCGCGGGCCCAGGCGTACGCCGACACCTGGTTCGACTCGGCGACGTAGAGGGTGCCGCCGTCCGGGGAGAACGCGAGCCCGTGCGGCTGGGTGAGCCCGTCGAGCAACGGCCGCTGCTCACCGGTGCGCGACAGCGCCAGCACCCGGCCGTCGTCGGGCACCGAGACGAGCAGCTCGCCGTCCGGGGTCCAGACGGCCAGCCGGGCGTTCGGGACGCGGGCGAGGACCGACACCGTCCACCCGGCCGGGACGAGCGCCTCGCGGGGCTCGTCGAACGGGGCGGTCGCGGCCCCGGGCGGCACCGACACCGTGACCGGCACCAGGTCCGCGCCCGCCGCGGCGACCGGGGCCTCGGCGCCGGACAGCGCGTTGGTCACCGGGTTGGGGCCGGTACCGCAGGCGGCGAGCAGGGGGAGCGTGACCAGGGCGGCCAGCCACGGGGCGATCCGCATGAACCCGACGCTACGGCCGCAACCGGCCCGTCGCGCGGCGGGGGCGCGCAGCCGCCAGGATCGTCGTCGATGCGCCTGACACTGCACGCCCGCGGCCCGCAGCCCGCCGACGAGGTCTGGGAGCGCTACGCCGTGCCCGCCCGCTGGCCGGAGTGGGCGCCCTACATCCTCGGTGTCGACACCGCGGCGGACCGGATACGCCCCGGCGTGACCGGGCAGGTCCGCGGCCCGCTCGGCGTCACGGTGTCCTTCGCGGTCACCGAGGTCGACGAGCGCGCCCGCACCTGGGCCTGGGACGTCGCCCTCGGCGCCGGCGCCTCCCCGCTGAACCGGGTGCGGTTGAGCCTGGACCACGGCGTGCGGCCGTCCGGGGCCGGTACCCGGACCTGGCTGACCGTGCACGGCCCGCCCGCCGTGGTCCTGCCCTACCTGGTGCCGGCGCGGCTGTCGCTGGAGATGCTGGTCCGCCGCCCCGCCCGGGCGAGGTGATCGCACGCCAGCGTCGCGAACGCCCCGGGAACCTCGATCTGGGGCATGTGTCCCACCCGGCCGAACACGTGTGTCGTGACCTGCGGGAGCCGGCCCGCCGCGCGCAGCTGGGCCGCGGGCAGGATCAGGTCCCGTTCACCCCACACGACCAGGGTCGGCTTCGGGGCGCGGGCGAACGCGTCGAGCAGCGCGCGCCGCCAGCCCGGCCGGACCCCGCGGACGGTGCCCAGCTCGGCCGCGACCTCGGCGAAGGTCCGGGCGAACTCCGGCCGCCGCGCGATCTCCACGGCGCGGGCGACCCGCTCGTCGGTGACCAGGGAGCCGTCGACGAACAGGGACCGCTCCGAGCGTCGCGCCGCCGTGGCGTCCAGGTGGCCCAGCAGGAACCGGCCCAGCAGCGGCACCCCGATGACCCGCAGCGCGGGGGTCACCTCGGCGCCGAACCCGGCGGGGTCGGCCAGCACCAGTGAGACGACCCGCTCGGGGTGCCGGGTGGAGATCAGCAGCGCGACGGCGCCGCCGAGCGAGTTGCCCATGACGTGCGCCGGCCGGGTCTCGCCGAGCGCGTCGAGGGTGGCGAGCGCGGTGTCGGCGAGCTTCTCCAGCGTCGCCGGGCCGGGCACCCGGTCGGAGTGGCCGAACCCGGCCAGGTCGAGCGCGACCACCCGGTACCGGGACAGGAACTCGTGCTGCGGGTCCCAGTCCTCCAGACTGCGGCCGATCCCGTGCAGCAGCAGGACCGGCTCACCGGAGGGGTCGCCGGTCTCGCGGACCCGGATCCGGGTGCCGCCGACGTCGACGAAGCGGGTCTGCGGGAGGGTCATCGCGTGCGCGCCGCCTTCGCGTTCCCCGAGGCGCCCACCAGCTTCGCGAAGATCCGGATGCTGTTCGCCGGGGCGAGCCGGGCCAGCAGGTCCGGGACCTTCGCGCTGATCCCGATGAGCAGCCGCGGGCGGCGCTTCGCGATCGCGTCGACGATCAGCTCGGCGGCCTTCTCCGCGGGGAAGGTCAGCAGCTTCTCGAAGTCCTTCTTGCCGCGCTCGGCCTCCTCGGCCGGGATGTTGACCCCGACCCGGGCGCCGGCGGCGATCCCGGTCCTGATGCCGCCCGGGTGCACCGTGGTGACGGTGGTGCCCACCTGGGCGAGCTCGGCGCGCAGCGCCTCGGAGAAGCCGCGGATCGCGAACTTCGACGACGAGTACGCCGACTGCCCGGGCGGTGCGATCAGCCCGAACAGGCTGGACACGTTGACCACGTGCGCGCCGGGCCGTGCGGTCAGCGCGGGCAGCAGGGCGTGGGTCAGCCGCACCGGGGCGCGGAAGTTGACGTCCATGACCCAGTCGAACTCGTCGAGGGTCAGCCGGGCGAAGTCCCCGCCGAGCGCGACGCCGGCGTTGTTGACCAGCAGCCTGATCTCCGGGTGGCCGGCGAGGATCCGGGTCGACAGCGCGTCGACGGCGTCGCGGTCGGCCAGGTCGACGGTCTCGGTGGTCACCGACAGGCCGGGGTGCTTCGCGCGGATCGCCGACGCAACGGTGTCGAGCCGGTCGCCGTCGCGGTCGACGAGCACGAGGTCGCTGCCGCGCTCGGCGAGCAGGCGGGCCACGTGCTCGCCCATGCCACCGGCGGCACCGGTGACGACGGCGGTGCCCTCGGCGAAGCGGAACGGTGAGCGGGCCATCAGGAGGCCACCTCCTGCTGTGCGGTCGCCGGGGTGGCGACGGTGTCCGCGGCGATGCCGGACGCGGTCGGGGTGGGGACGCGGGCGTCGCGGGCACCGAGCGCCGAGGCGGGGGTGAGGATCATGTCCCGCTTGAGGTCGGCGCGGCCGAGCCCGACGGCGTCGAGGAAGAAGTTCTGGTGCAGCCGCCACGGGTCCTTGCGGCCCTGGCGCGGGAACAGGTGCTCCGAGCGCTTCACGTAGTTCGACTCGATGTCGAGCAGCGGCCGGTCCGGGGACGCGGTCGGCGCCGGCGTGGCGACGGCGATCCGGTCGCGGTCCATCAGCGCGAGCAGCTTGGGCACGTAGCGGGCGACGAGGTCGGCGCGCAGCGTCCAGGACGCGTTGATGTAGCCGATGCAGAACGCCAGGTTCGGCAGGCCCGACAGCATCAGGCCGCGGTAGGTGACGGTCTTGCCGATGTCGACCTGCTCGCCGTCGACGTGGATCGTGATGCCGCCCAGCGGGCTCAGCGACAGGCCGGTCGCCGAGACGATCACATCGGCCTCCAGCTCCTCGCCCGACCGCAGCCGGATGCCCTTCTCGGTGATCCGCTCGATGTGGTCGGTGACGACCGAGGCGTCACCCCGGTTGATCGACTTGTAGAAGTCGCCCTCCGGGATGACGCACAGGCGCTGGTCCCACGGGTCGTAGCTCGGGGTGAAGTGCTTGTCCACGTAGGACTCGTCCTTGAGGAACTTCAGCGCGAGGCCGCGCAGCACCTTCTTCACACGCTCCGGGCGGCGCCGGGCGAGCTGGTAGAACGCCTGGGTCAGCGTCACGTACTGCAGCCGCAGGATGGCGTGCGCGACCTTCGCGGGCAGGAAGCGGCGCAGCTGGTCGGCGACCGGGTCCTTGCTGGGCAGCACCGTGAGGTACGACGGCGAGCGCTGCAGCATCGTGACGTGCCCGGCCTTCGCGGCCAGCGAGGGGATCAGCGTGACGGCGGTGGCGCCGGACCCGATGACGACGACCTTCTTGCCGGTGTAGTCGAGGTCCTCCGGCCAGAACTGCGGGTGAACCCAGGTGCCGGCGAAGTCCTCCCGGCCCGGGAACTCCGGCTGGAAGCCCTTGTCGTAGTCGTAGTAGCCCGAGCACATGAACAGGAACGAGCAGGTGTAGCGCTTCGGGCCCTGCGCGGTGGTGGTGTCCACCGTCCAGCGCGCAGTGGCCGAGTCCCAGGACGCACCGACGACCTTCGTGCCGAAGCGGATCCGCTCGGTCACGCCGTACTCGCGGGCGGTCTCGGTGATGTAGCGGCGGATGTCGGCGCCGTCGGCGATCGACTTCGGCTCGCGCCACGGCCGGAACGGGTAGGCCAGGGTGAACATGTCCGAGTCCGAGCGGATGCCCGGGTAGCGGAACAGGTCCCAGGTGCCGCCGATGCTCTCGCGGCCCTCGAGGATCGCGTAGTCCTTGCCGGGCAGCTCCTGGTGCAGCCGGGCCGCGGCGCCGATGCCGGAGAGCCCGGCCCCGACGATGATCACGTCGCGGTGCTCGACGGCGGTGCTGTCCGGAGCGGGCGTCGTGCCGGCCTGCGTCATGTGGTCCTCCTCATCGGGCGCGTCCGCGCTGACTACCTCTGTCGACCGAGATCCAGTCTGCCCCAAACCTACCCGGAGTAACTTGACCTGGCGCGACAACAACTTACCCTCGTGCGACATGGGCACCGGATCACTCACCCGGGCGAGGGCGTTGCGGGGGCTCGTCGCGCTGGTCGGCGAGCTGGGCGGCGACGGAGCGGCGCTGTTCGCACGGTTCCGCATCCCGATCGACGCCGTCGAGGGGACCGACCCGGACGCGCTGGTCCCGACCAGGTCGGTGGCCCGGGTGCTGGAGACCGCGGCCGCCGAGCTCGGGTGCGGCGACCTGGGCCTGCGCCTCGCGCAGCGGCAGGGCCCGGAGATCCTCGGGCCGCTCGCCGTCGCTGTCCAGAACTCGGCGACCCTCGGCGACGCGCTCGACTGCGCCTCGCGCTACCTCTACGTGCACAGCCCGGCGCTGACGATCGGCGCCGTCGCCGACCCGGAGGGCGTCGCCGGGGTGACCGGGCTGGAGTACGGCAGCACCGACCCGCTCCCGCCGCAGGTCGCCGACCTGGGCGTGGGGGTGCTGCACCGGATCGTCGGGCTGCTGTCGGGCGGGCCCTACGGGCTGCGGTCGGTGCACCTGCCGCACACCGCTCCCGCCGACGCCGACCGCTTCCGGGGCTTCTTCGGCGCCGAGGTCCGCTTCGACCGGCCCGCCGCCGTGCTGCGGGTGCCCGCCGATCTCGTGCGACGACCGCTGGCCGGCGGCGACGAGACCGTGCGCGCCATCGCCATCGAGTACCTGGAGACCCACTTCGACCGGCCCGGGCGCACCGTCACCGACCGGGTACGGGCGGCCGTCGACCGGTCGCTGGGGTCTGGGCCGGTGCGGATCGGCTCCGTCGCCCGGCTGCTGCGGGTGCACCCCCGCACCCTGCAACGTCACCTCGCGGTGGAGGGGACGACGTTCGAGCAGGTCGTCGACGACGCCCGCCGGGACACCGCCGAGCGCCTGATCCTGCGGACCGACCTCCCGTTCACCCAGGTCGCGGCGATGATCGGGCTGGCGGAGCAGTCGGCGCTGTCCCGTGCGTCGAGGCGCTGGTTCGGGAGGCCTCCGCGGGAGCTGCGCAAGGCCGGGCCGGCCGGGCTGCCGGTGGGCTGACGACTGTACGGGCCCCGTGCTGCGCCGACGGTCCTACCGGGCGCGCAGCGCGTAGCGGCGCTCGGCGTAGTCGAGGTCGTCGCGCCACAGCCGGGTTGCGGCCGCGGCCATCGCCGGGCGGATCGCCGGGGCGAGCTTCGAGGCCACGGAGAACCCGGGCCGGTCCGACCCGGCGACGACGGCCTCGATCACCGCGGTCCGGGGCCGCCCGTCGCGGTCGGTGCCGCGCGGGGTCGCGTGGGTCTCGACGACCGAGCCGACGCCCTCGCCGGAGACGATGCGCATCACCACCGTCCGCGGCTCCGGACACACGAACTCCGCCCGCACCGGGACGCCGAGCCCCGGACCGACCTTGAAGGTGACGGTGACCAGGAAGCGGTCGTCGGACTCGTCGACGTCGGTGACGGCGGGCGCGGAGTCCACCGTCAGCTTCTGGAACGAGTACGGGTGGAACCAGGCGCCGTGCCACGGGTCGAGCCGGTTGGCGACGATGTCCTCGGGCTCGCACACCCCGACCAGGGTGGTCACGGCGTCGAGGACCGCGCCGGCCGGGCGGGCCGGGACGACCGGGGCGTCGGTCGGCTCCTCACCGCCGACGTCGTCGAGCCGCGCCCAGACGAGCACCCCGTCGTCGTGGACGGGGTGCACCGCCCAGCCGGGGCCGGACCGGGCGCCCAGGCGCAGCCCGTGCCAGCGGCACACCAGCTCGCCGCAGTCGACGGCCGCCAGCGCCATCGGCGCACCGAGGTGCGGGCAGGCGCCGGGACCCACGCGCACCGTCCCGTCCTCCTCCCGCCACGCGACGAGCTCGACCCCGCCGATGCGCACGCCGAGCGGACGGTCGCCGCGGATCTCCCGGCTCGCGGCGACCACGAACCAGTTCCCCGACGGGCGCGCCTGCGCCCGCTCCAGTGCGGCCGAGATCAGCTTCGGGTCCGCGCCGGCGTAGGTCGGCTTCTGCGCCGCCCACTTCTGCGACGGCAGCGGCTGCAGCGGCCAGTGGGACGGCCAGTGCGCGGTGAGACGGGAGAGCAGGGTCATGACGTGGTGTCCTTCGACGGGTGTCAGGTGCGCATCGCGTACTCGGCGGCGCGCCGCAGCGGACCGAGGCGGCCGCTGGTGGGGACGGTCTCGAGGGGGTGGCCGGCCAGGCCCCAGCCGGCGAGCAGCCGGTTCGCCGCCTGCCAGCCGGTGCTCGCGGCGCGCTCCATGAGCGCGACCGGCAGGTCGATCCGGATGCCGTCGCCGGCCAGCACCAGGCCGTCCACGGGGGTGGCGACGGTGGGCCGCCGCGCGAAGTCGCCGACGCCGAACATCGGGCAGTCCGCCCGCCACTGCACGAGCTCGCCGACCACCCCGGCGCCGGCGGTCTCCGGGTAGAGCTCGTGCAGCCGGGCGACCGAGCGCCGGCGCAGGTCGGCGGTCCAGGTGTCGTCGTCGACGCCCGGGGGCGGAGCCGCGGAGTAGGCGTGCAGCTCCACGACGGACCCGCCGTGCCGGGCGGCCCAGCCCGCGGCGTCGTGCTCGTAGCGGTCCAGCACGGAGACGTTGTCGAGCGGGTCGAGCCCGCCGGTGCCGAGGAACGGCGGCCGGGTCGCGTCGACGGGCCGGTCGAGCCAGAGCCGTTGCACGAGGAACGGCGGGGCGCTGCCCAGCGCGGCGACGTCGTCGCGCCACCGGGCGAGCGCGTCCGGACCGTCGACGGCCGACGCGGGGTCGCCCAGGCCGGGGGAGGCGGCGACGATGTCGCGCAGCCCCCGCACGTCGGTGGCCAGCACGACCGCGTCCGCCTCGCTGCCGCCGCCGTCGCGATGATTCACGTGGAACCGTCCACTGCCGACACCGTCCACCGGGGACCGCTCCACCGAGGACACCGCGACCCCGGTCCGGAACGTGACGCCGCGGGTGGTCAGGTAGTGGCGCAGCGGCTCCCACAGCGCGGTGTCGAAGCCCGCGTCGGGCACGTCGAACATCAGGCCCTCGGAGGAGCCGAGGAAGTAGATGTGGAACATCGTCGCGAGCTCGGCGGCCGACATCGTCGAGGGCGGCGCGAAGAAGCTGCGGGAGAACACCTCGAAGGCCAGGTGCCGGGCCGCGGGCGGGAAGTTGATCGACTCGACGAAGCTCTGCGCGTCGACGTGGTCGATCGCCTCGTAGATGCCGGGCACGCTGACCGCGGCCAGCGGCGCGGCGGCGCGGGCGTCGAGCCGCAACAGGTCCGACGGGCGGAACGTGGGGCTGCGCAGCGCGAACAGCACGGCGTTCCACGGGGGCGTGCGCGGCAACCCGCGGAAGGTGTCCCGGCGGCCCTGTGCGTCGACGAGCGGGTAGTCCTCCAGCGGCACCAGCCGCTCCAGCCCGGGGTCGCCGCGGCGCAACAGCGCGCGCAGGTTGTAGTACTGCCGGAAGAACGCGTGGAAGCCGCGGCTCATCGACACCGGCGTGCCGTCGGGCAGCGTCTCCGACCAGCCACCGACCCGGCCGCCCAGGTAGGGCTCGCGCTCCAGCACCTCGACGGCGACGCCGCGCTCGGCCAGCCCGGTCGCCGCGGCCAACCCGGCGATCCCGCCCCCGACGACGACCGCCCGCGGCCGCCGCCCCAGCTGCCCGGCGTCGCCGAGGCCACCGGCGGGCTCGTGGCGGACGCGGCGCGGGTCGGTCGGGCGGGCGGTCACGACCGCGTCCCGAGCACGGTGTGCACGACGCCGTTCTGCCAGCCGGTCATGGTCTCGGAGTGCACGGCGTCGAACCCGGCGGCGCGCACCCGGTCGCGCAGGCGGCCGATGCCGTCGAAGGTGTTCACGCTGCGCCACAGGTGCCGGTACAGCGCGGTCTCGCCGGTCGTCATCCGGCCGAGCGGCATGATGATCCCCCAGCAGACCGCGTGCCAGGACAGCCGGGCGCGGGGGGAGTCGGCGACCGAGTACTCGTGCAGCGCGAGCACCCCGCCCGGGCGCAGCAGGTCGTGGAAGCGGCGCAGCTGGGCGTCCGGGTCGTCGAGGTTGCGCAGCAGGTAGGCGGCGAGGATCCCGTCGAACGGTCCCTCGACCCCGTTCTCGGCGAGGGTCTCGGCGGTGGAGTGCACGAACCGCACCGACGCCGGCCACGGCTTGGTGCGGGCGCGCTCGAGCATCCCGGCCGAGGCGTCGACGGCGACGATCTCGGCGCGCGGGGCGACCCCGAGCAGCGCCGCGGTGGAGGCCCCGGTGCCGCAGCCCGCGTCGAGCAGGCGCAGCCCGGCGCCGTCACGGGGGAGCCGCATCCGGGCCGCGGACGCGCGCAGGTGGTCGTGGTAGCCGGGGTTCATCCCGACCAGGCGGTCGTAGTCGGCCGCGCCGTCGTCGAAGTGCGACGGGACCTGCTCGCGGGGCAGGCCCGCACGGCCGACGGTTCCGGGGCGGGTGGGACGGGACGGGGAACGGTCGACCATGTCCGCGAGCCTAGGACCGCGGGCGTCGCACGGCGCGTCGGGTCGTATCCTGTTGCACCGCAGTCGCTCGCGGGGGCTTCCCCGGTCAGGAGGCCCGGTCGGCGCAGCGCACGGCCATCGCGCGCAGCACCGCGGCGACGTCGTCGCCGAGCACCCCGTCGGCGACCGCGCCGTCGACCAGCCGCAGCGCACCCTGCACCCGGGTGGCGATGAGCTCCTCGATGCGGCGGCGGGCCCCGGTCGACTCGATCGCCACCCGCGCCGCGGCGACGTCGACCGGGCCGTCGGCCTCGTCGGAGCCGTGCAGCAGCGCGTCGAGGGCGCCCCGGGTGGCCGGTCCGGCTACCTCGCGGGCCAGCACGACCAGGCTGGTGGCCTTGCGCTCGGCCAGGTCGTCGCCCGCGGACTTGCCGGTGGCGTCGGTACCGAACACGCCCAGCACGTCGTCGCGCATCTGGAAGGCCTCGCCGACCATCGTCCCGTAGTCGCCGAGTGCCGCGAGCAGCTCCGGTGCGGCCCCGGCCATCGCGGCGCCGAGCTCCAGCGGGCGCCGGACGGTGTAGTTGCCGGACTTGCGGCGCAGCACGTCCATCACCTCGTCGAGGGTGGGGACGCGGCGGGCCTCGTTGAGCAGGTCGGCGAACTGCCCGACGGCCAGCTCCGAGCGCATCTCGTCGTAGCGCGGCCAGCCGCGGTCGAGCACCGCACGCGGCAGCCCGCTCTCACGCATCGCCTGCTCGGCCCACACCAGGCACAGGTCGCCCAGCAGCACCGCGCCGGACTCGCCGAACCGGTCCGGGCAGCCGGACATGCCCTGGCCGCGGTGCCAGGAGGCGAGCTGGACGTGCACCGTCGGCCGGCCGCGGCGCAACTGCGAACGGTCCATGACGTCGTCCTGGAGCAGGGCGAAGGCGTGCAGCAGCTCCAGCCCGGACACGGCCGCCAACGCGGCGGGGGAGTCCGGGGCCGCGGCCCGCCAGCCCAGGTAGCCGAACATCGACCGCAGGTACTTGCCTCGGCCGACGAAGTCGCTCAGGACCCCGGCGACGAAGTCCGCACCGCGCATCGAGTGCACGTGCTCGGCGCACCGGAGCCGCACGGTCTCGTCGACGTGGGCCCGGACCCGGCCGCGGATCTCCGCGACCCAGTCCGGGTGGGTGGGGACGTGCTCGAGCCGCCGGTCCTGCCCGGTCTCCACGAACATCGCGCGGCCTCCCGTCGGGTCGCCTGGGGTGGTGAGCGGCCGGACGTCGGCGTCCGGACCCGGTCGGGGGCCGAGGGCACGACCGGGCCGGGTCTGTCGAGGGTATGGGGGGCCTCGTGATCGCGCGCGCCGAATCGGACAGACCACCCCGGTCGGGTTCGGACGGAGCGGCCACGTGGTTCGGGTGACCCACGTCACCGGCCGTCCGGGCCGGTCAGCCGGCCCGGAGGAACGACCAGGCGACCAGCCACACCGACCCGGCGACGAGTGCCATCGCCCCGGGCACGTGCACGATCAGCCCCGCGATGTCGCCGAACCACGCCTGGACGAAGGTGAACGCGAAGACAGCCGCGGCGAGGACCGACGGCCACCACGCTCCGGCGGTGACGACACAGAGCCACACCGCGGCCGCCGCGGCGAGCCCGGTGACGACGTGCAGCACGATCGCGCCGGTGCCGTGCGGGCCGACGTCGCCGCCGGTGAACAGGCCGGCGGCGGTCACGAACTGCCAGGCCAGGACGACGACCGACGCGGTCGCGAGCACCCGCAGGGCCAGGACGGGGGTGGAGCGGGTGACGTCGGGGGCGGCGTGGCGGTGTGGGGCGGACATCCTCGCAGTCTGCCGACAACCGGCCGCAGGTGCACGAACCGGGCGTTCAGGCCATCGCGGGCGCGAGCTCCCGCGCGCCGACGACGGCGGCCCAGGCCGGGAGGAAGTGCCGCACCGGGTCGAGCGCGGGGGAGCCGGTGACCGGGCTGAAGTGGTGGTCCACGAACGCGCGCAGCGCCGCGGAGTGGCCGAGCCGGTCCGGGACGAACGCCACGTCGTCGCGCCACCCGCACTCGCAGGCCGCGCGGTAGGCCACGGCCGGGGCGCGGCGTGCGTCGCTCCAGATCCCCGTCGCGCGGCCGTCGGCGGTGTCCGCGCTGACGAACCCCTCGTGGTCGTCCGACCCGGGAATCTCCACCGGTCCGATGTAGAGCACGCGGTGATCATCCCCGGGAGCCGGTGGTGCGCAACCCGCGGCGGGACGGGTGGGTCCTCCGGTTCGTCCGGCGGTCGTCCGACGGCCCCGCGTGGCAGGCTGGACCGGTGGCGGACGACGAGCGGGGCGAGGCGGTGCTGGCCGCCGCGACCGACGCGGCCCGCCGCGAGTTCGGTGGCGAGCTGGTGGCGGCCTACACGCTCGGCAGCCTCGCGCACGGCGGGTTCGCCCCCGCCGTCAGCGACGTCGACCTGGCCCTGGTGCTGCGGGAGACCGGCGGCGGCACGGCCTCGCGGGTGCACGACGTCGTCGCCGCGGCCCGGGACGCGGCCGCGGGCACCGACGGGCTTGCCGAGCGGCTCTCGGTGTTCTGGGCCGACCCGGACACCGTGCGCCACGGGACCGGGCGCCGACCGGCCCGCCTGCCCGCCGTCGACCGGCTCGACCTGCTCGACTCCGGCGTGCTGCGCCACGGCACCGACGTCCGCGACGGGGCCGTCCCGCCCGGCCACGACGAGCTGGTCCGCGGCTCGGCCGGGTTCCTCGTCGAGCGGGTCGACGACGCCTGGCTCGCCGGGGTCGCCGACCCGGCCGCACTGCTGGCCCGCGGGCCGCGCGCGGTCACCAAGACGGTGCTGTTCCCGGTCCGGTTCCTGCACACCCTCACGACCGGGGAGATCGGCCGCAACGACGCCGCCGTCGCCTCCTACGACGGCGCCCACCGCGACCTGGCCCGGGCCGCCCTGCGGTGGCGCGACGGGGCGCTCGGCGAACGGGTCGCGGCCTGGACGCTGCTGACCGACCACCTGGGGGGCCTGTACCGGGAGTGCGTCGACGCCCATCTCGCGGCGCTGCCCGGTGACGACCCCGCCGTCACCGGGCTGCGGGCGCTGCGCGACGCCCTGGCGGTACTCAGTGCTTCGCGGGCCTCCGTCCCACGAACGCCCCGATCCCGGTGACCGCGCGCCCCACGACCAGGGTGTTGATCTCCTTGGTGCCCTCGTAGGAGTAGAGGGCCTCGGCGTCGTTGAAGAACCGGCCGACCTTGTTCTCCAGCAGGATCCCGTTGCCGCCGAACACCTCCCGGGCCCGGGCGACCGCGTCGCGCAGCATCAGGGTGGCCTGTCGCTTGGCCAGGGCCGCCTGCTCGTCGCGGAAGGTGCCGTCGTCCTGCATCTGGGCGACCCTGACCGCCATCCCCAGCGAGGCGACGACGGCGCCCAGGATCGACACGAGGTGGTCCTGGACCAGCTGGAAGGACGCGATGGGCTGCCCGAACTGGACGCGTTCGACGGCGTAGTCACGGGCCAGCTCGAACACGCCCGCCATCGCGCCGACCGCGTTCCAGGCGACGCCGCCACGGGTCACCCGCAGTACCCGGTTCGTGTCGGCGAAGCTCTGTGCGCCGGGCAGCCGGTTCGCCTCCGGCACGCGCACGCCGTCGAAGGTGAGGTCGGCGTTCTGCACGGTGCGCAGCGCGAGCTTGCCCTCCATCTTGGTGGCGGTGAACCCGGGCATGTCCTTCTCGACGACGAAGCCCTTGACCGAGTCGTCCGCCACGTCGCGGGCCCATACGATCACCAGGTCGGCGAAGGTGCCGTTGCCGATCCAGCGCTTGGCGCCGTCCAGCACCCACTCGTCGCCCTCGCGGCGGGCGGTGGTCTCCAGCCCGCCCGCGACGTCGGACCCGCCGTGCGGCTCGGACAGCGCGAACGCGCCGATCCTCTCCATCCGGCGCATGGCCGGGAGCCAGCGGTCCTTCTGCTCCGGCGACCCGCACAGGTCGATCGAGGTCAGCGCGAGCCCGGCGTGCACGCCGAAGAACGTGGCCATCGACGGGTCGACGCGGGACAGCTCCATCGACACGAACGAGGTGAGCAGTCGCGAGTAGGCGGGCCGGTCCGGCCACTCCCGTGCCAGCCCGACGACGTCGAGCTCGGCGAACCCCGGGATCAGCTCGTGCGGGAACTCCGCGCGGTCCCAGTACGCGTCGGCGATCGGGGCGATCTGCTCCTCGGCGAAGGACCGGACCCGGGAGAGGATCTGCTGTTCCTCGGGGGGGAGCAGGTCGACGTAGCCGAAGAGGTCGGCGGGAAGCGGTGCGGTCATGACTCCTCCATCTGCGACCGGGCGGCGAGCACGGAGGTCTCGGCGCGGTCGCGTGCGCTGGTGAGGGCCTCGCGGCTGGGGCCGTAGGCGTCCTCGGTGGCGGTGCTGATCGCCTCGACGGTGTCCGGGTCGAGGGTGGGGTCCCCCAGGTCGGCCCATCGGCGCGCCATCCCCGGGCCGAGGTGCTCGAGCAGGTGTCGCAGGCCGCCGTCGCCGCCGCCGAGGTGGAGGCTCAGGAACGGTCCGCCGGTCGCCCAGCGCGGACCGAGCGCGCCGGTGACCACGCGGTCGAGCTCGGCGGGGGAGACCACACCGTCACGGACGAGGGAGACGGCCTCGCGGAACAGCGCCGACTGCAGCCGGTTGCCGACGAAGCCGTACACCTCCTTGTGGATCTCGACCGGGTCCTTGCCGACCGAGCGCAGGAACTCCGCGGCCCGCGTGACGTTGTCGCGCGTGGTGCGCTTCCCGGCGACGAGCTCCACCAGCGGCAGGACGTGCGGCGGGTTGAACGGGTGCGCGACGAGCAACCGGGCGGCGGCGTCGTCGTCGAGCCGGGCGGCGACGTCGGTGGGCAGGATCCCCGAGGTGGAGCTGAGCAGCAGCGCACCGGCCGGGGCGTGCGCGGCCGCGGTCGCCCAGATGTCCTGCTTCACCTCCAGGCGCTCGGGTCCCTGCTCCTGGACGACGTCGGCACCGGCCACGGCGCGTGCAGGGTCCGGTTCGCAGACGACCCGCTCCAGCAGGTCCGCCGACCCGAACCGGCGCACACCGGCGTCGACGACCTCGGCCAGGTCCGGCCGCGGGTCGGTGACGACGACGTCGTGTCCGGCCGCGGCCAGCAGCACGGTCCAGGAGACGCCGATGGTGCCGGCACCGATCTCGGTGATCCTCACGATTCCTCCAGGTAGTCGTGCACGGTGGTGATCGGCGCGAGCGTGAGGTCGGTCAGCACGTGCGAGGCGGAGACGATCTCGCGCACCGGCAGGTCCGCCAGCGGTGCGAGGACGTGGTCGAACAGCTGCAGCCGGGCCGGTCCGGTGAACGCCCGCTTGACGGTCAGGTCGGTGATCCGGGTGCGGACCAGCCGGGCGTCGACCGGTCCCGATCGGCCCGGCACGAGCTTGACCATGAAGGTCGGCACACCGACCTGCGCGGCGGCCTCCGCCGGATCGAGCTCGGTGTGCTGGTAGGCCATGGTCGCGACGGCCACCGGCAGCGAGCCCTTGTGCAGGGTGCCGACGAGCGCACCGTCCTCGATGCCCAGTCGTGGTGTGCCGAACGCCTTCGGGTAGGCGCTCTGCTCGCGCCCGGCGAAGGTCGCCGGTGCGTTGTCCAGCCACATGCCGTGCAGGTACTCACCCTCCTCGCCGTCGAAGGAGCACGCCAGCGCCTGCCCGGACTCGGTGTAGGGGCCGAAGCCGTCGACGTCGCCCATGTGCATGACCTCGAACCGGACCAGCGGCTCCCCGGCCACCAACGGCTCGGGCAGCGCGCGACGGAACGCGTCGGGATCGGTGCGGTAGACGACGTTCAGGTACTCGCGGTCGGTGAACCGGTGCGATCCCGGCGTGAACGCGGGCGCGGTCAGCGGGGTGGTTCCGGCGGCGAGGACGTCGGCGGCCCTCATCGGGCGAGCACCCCGTCGGCGACCAGCGCGGCGATCTCGTCGTCGGTGCGGCCCAGCTCGCGCAGCACGTCGGCGCCGTCGGCGCCCAGCGCGGGGGCCGGGGTGCGCATCCCGCCCGGGGTGGCGGTGAACCGGACCGGGAAGCCGATGGACCGGTAGCGGCCCTCGGTGGGGTGCTCGGCCTCGGTGAGCAGGCCGCCGTCGGTGACGTAGGGGTCGGTCTCGGCGTCGTCGACGGCGAGGACGGGCGCGAACGGGACCGAGTACTGCGCGCACAGCTGCGCCCACTCGTCGGTCGTGCGCCGGGGGGCCAGCTCGCCGATCAGCGCGTACAGCTCGGGCTGGTGCGCGGCCATCGCGGCGGAGGTGGCGAACCGCTCGTCGGCGGCGAGGTCGTCGCGGCCGGCCGCGGTGAAGAAGTCGGCGATGTTGCGCGGGGTGTAGGGCAGGATGCAGGCCCAGCCGTCCTTCGTCGCGACGGCCTCGTGCCCGGCGGCCATCGACCGGTTGAACCCGGTCGGGCCCTCCGCGGGCACGAAGGTGTGCCCGGACAGGTGCTCCACCAGGTTGAACGCGAGCAGTGTGTCGGTCATCGGGACCTCGACCAGCTGCCCCTCGCCGGTGGCCCGCTGGTGGATCACCGCGGCCAGCGTGGAGTAGGCGATCGTCAGCGCGCAGACCTTGTCGGCCAGGATCGTCGGCGCGTAGGAGGGGGTGCCGGTCGCCCGGCGCATCAGGTCCACCATCCCCGACGACGCCTGCACGATCTCGTCGTAGGCGGCGCGGTCGGCGAGCTCGGAGTCGCTGCGGAAGCCCTGCGCGCGGACCTGGACCAGGCGCGGGAAGCGCTCGGCGACCCGCCCGGGGTCGAGTCCGAGCCGGTCCAGCGCACCCGGGCGCATGTTCGTCACGAGGACGTCGGCGGTGTCGAGCAGGTCGTCGAGCACCGCGCGGCCGGCGTCGGTCTTGAGGTCGAGCGCCACCGAACGCTTGTTGCGGTTCACGTTCAGCGCGAGCGCGCCCATCCCGGGGTTGCGCTGCGGCAGCGTGCGGCGGGTCATGTCCCCGGCCGGCGGCTCGATCTTGATCACCTCGGCGCCCAGGTCGCCCAGGATCTGGCAGGCGTACGGGCCCATGACCACCGACGCCAGGTCGATCACCCGCAGCCCGTCCAGTGCGCCACCCATGTCGTGCTCCCCTCGGTCGGTCCCCATCACGTTCTCCATGAGCATGGCTAACTTCTCTCGCTCCTGCGAGCTAGGCTTACCCATATGCGTAACCACCACCGGACCGTGGACCGGGTGGCCGGTCTGCTGGAGGCCGCCGCCCGCCGGCCCGGCGGCAGCTCCCTGTCGGCGCTGGCCCGCCGCGTCGGAGCCCCGGTGTCCTCGGTGCAGAAGCTCGTCGACGGTCTGGTCGCCACCGGCTACCTCGACGAGCGCGACCGTCGGTACACCCTGGGCCCCGCACCCTGGATGCTCGCGGCGAGGGCGGGGGAACCACCCGTCCCGGCGATCCCGCACGAGGCGCTCGACCAGCTCGCCCGGCACACCGGGCTGCCGGTGCTGCTCGCCGCCCGGATCGGCGACGACGCCGTCTACCTCGACTGGGCGGGCGCCGACGAGGGTTTCGACGTGGCGCTGTCGGCGCGGGTCCGCGCGCCGCTGCCCGACACCGCGGCCGGCCGGGTCCTGCTCGCCCACCTCGGCCCGGCCGAACGCAAACGGGTCGCGCTCGCCGCGCACGAGGGTGATCCCGGCGCCGCCGCCGCGCTCCTCGACACCTGCGCCCGGATCCGCGCCGACGGGTTCGAACGCGGCGCGAGCGGCGCCCTGCTGCCCGGCGCGACGGCGGTCGCGGTCGCACTGCGCCACGACGGCCGGGTGACCGGGGCGCTCTCGGCCGCCGCCCGGGGTGCCGGGCCGCTGCCGGGTGAGGTCGTCGACGCCCTCGCCGACGCCGCGGGAGCCTGGTCCACCTGAGCCGCCGCGCCAGGTTTGCCGCCGTGTGTGCCGGGAAGGTGCGGGGGGATGCGTACCGACTGGATCCGAACCCTGAACGACAGCGACGGTCCCTTCGCGACCGTCGTGCTCGATGCCACGCACGACACCGCCGACGCCACCGAGCAGTACCGCCTGCGCTGGCGCGAGCTGCGGGAGCGCCTGGCCGACGACGGTGCCGACGAGTCGGCGCTCGCCGTGCTCGACGAGGCCGTGACCGCCGCCGACGCCCCCGACGGCACGGCCGGGCGGGTCCTCGTCGCCGACGCCGCGCGGGTCCTGCTCGACCGGCACACCGAGTTCCCGCCCGAGCGCGGGACCGCGGCCTGGGGTGCGGTCCCGGACCTGCTGGGCGTGCTCGGCGCCGTGGGGGAGGACGTGGCGACCGTCGTCGTCGCGGTCGACCGGACCGGTGGCCGGGTCCGCGGTGTGGACGGCACGGTCTCCGAGGTGTCGACCGACTCGGGCGGCCCGGTCCACAAGGCGAGCACCGCGGGCCCCGGAGAGGGCACCGCGGACGCCCGGGTCGAGGAGACCTGGAAGCGCAACGCCCAGGCCGTCGCCGAGCAGGTGGAGAAGTCCGTCCGGGCCGGCAACGCGGGCCTGCTCGTCGTCGCCGGGGACGCGGAGTCCCGGGCCCGCCTGCGCGACGAGCTGCCCCCGGCCTCGGCCGGGATCATGGCCGAGATCGAGAACACCGGCGGCACGGTCCCCGATCAGGTCGACGACACCGTGCGCGCCGCCGCCGACGAGGTCCGCGAGACCCGCCGCGGCGACGCCGTCGCGAGCTTCGCGACCGCGTCGGGGCGCGGCGACGGGCTCGCCGTCACCGGGCTCGGCGACGTCGCCGGCGCCACCCGCGCGCACGCCGTCGAGACGCTGCTGGTCGACCCGGCCGCGGTGCCCGGCACCGAGCTGGTCGTCGGCTCCGACCCGGCCGCGGTGGGGGAGAAGGCCGACGAACTCGTCGGCGACACCCCGGTGCTGTCCGGTCCGGCCGCGAACGTCCTGGTCCGCGCCGCCGCCGCGACCGGCGCCGCCGTCGTGCTGGTCCACCCCGACGACGACGTCACGCTCACCGACGGCGTCGGCGCCGTCCTGCGCTTCCCGGTCGGCCCCGCCTCCTGATCGCGCCGCCGTCGTGCCCCGTCCCCGGGCCGGACCGGCCGGGACGGGGCATGATCGGGTCCATGAACGACCAGCGGATCGAGACCTCGCGCATCGTCGACGCGAGCCCGTCCGAGATCTTCGCCGTGCTCCGCGACCCGCGCGGGCACGTGGCCGTCGACAGCTCCGGGATGTTGATGTCGGCCGAGGGCGGGCCGGTCTCGGCGGCCGGGGACACCTTCGTCGTGCACATGGACCGCGAGTCGCTCGGCGACCGCCCGATGGGCCGCTACGACGTCACCGTGCACATCGCGAGCTACGTGCCCGACCGCGAGATCTCCTGGACCATCGTGGGCGTCATGCGCCCGCCGGTCGGTCACGTCTACGGCTACCGGCTGGAGCCGGTCGCCGAGGCCGACGGCGGCGGGACCCGGGTCGTCTCGTGGTGCGACTGGTCCGACATCCACCCGCAGTACCGCGACTCCGACCTGTTCCCGGTGATCTCCGCGGCGTCGCTCAAGGCGACCCTGGGCATCCTCGCCCGGACCGTGCAGAAGTCCTAGGCGATGCGGCGGCGGCCCCGCCGCAGCAGGGCACCGGAGCCGCACGCCCACAGGGCCCACACCACCAGCAGCGGCTGGAACAGCAACCGGGTCGCGCGGGCGCCGTCGCTGTCGAGGCCGAACGCGTCGGTGCCGGTGAGGTACTGCGCCACGTTGCCGGGGAACACCAGCACGAACAGCGCCGCCGCGACCAGCCCGGCGTGCGGGCGCAGCCGGGCCGGTGCGAGGAGCACCCCGACCCCGACCGCGATCTCGACGAGCCCGGACACGAGCACCACCGCGCCGGGCGCGGGCAGGAACGGTGGCACCTGGGCCAGGAACTCGGCCGGGACGAGCAGGTGGGCGACGCCCGCGGCGACGAGGAAGGCGCCCAGCAGCAGCCGGGCGGTGGTGCGGACCGCGTGCACGGCGCCTCCGGACGTCAGCGATTCCGGGTGTCCGCGGCCCCGGCCGGACCGGGGACCGGACGGGTGCGGACACCCCGGGGTCACCCTCCCACGGAGGCCCTGACATGACCGCTCCCGAGCCCGTCCCGCCACCCGGCCGCCGACGCTGACGGGCGGTCGCGGTACCGCCGTCGTACCGCCCCCCGTCACCCCGTTGTCGCAGCGGGATACCGGCGACCGGGTCACGGTGCGCGCCGACACTGGGCGCTGCGGGTGAACCGGAGCTGTTTGCGATTGAGGCGCGCAGAGTCGGGGAATCCGGGGTGCACAACAGAACGACACGAACTTCTGCACGGACCGGGCGCTGGGGAGCCCTCCGGTCCGTCGGCCCCCGGGTCCGGGGCGCGACCGCTTCGGGGGTGGTCGCGCCCCGGACCTGTTCCTCGTCGTGACCGGTCCGCGGGAGCCCGGTGCCGAGCCGATCCTGCGGGCTCGGATGAACTCCCGACATCGAGCGCTTACCCTGTGGGAATGACCGAGCCCGGAACCGTTGCGCCGCTGGCGCTCGACGAGCAGCTCTGTTTCGCGCTCCACTCGGCGTCGCGTGCGATGACCGGGTGCTACCGCCCGATCCTCGACTCCATCGGCCTGACCTACAGCCAGTACGCGGTTCTGCTCGTGCTGTGGGCCGAGGAGACGGTGCCCCAGCGGGAACTCGGCGAGCGGATGTTCCTGGACAGCGGCACGTTGTCGCCGATGCTGACCCGGCTGGAGGGTCACGGGCTGGTCACCCGCGCCCGTCGCCCGGACGACGAGCGCACCGTGCAGGTGTCGCTGACCGAGAAGGGCAAGGCGCTGCGCGAGCACGCCGCCGCCGCGCAGGACCAGGTCATCGAGGCCACCGGCATGTCGATGGACGAGCTGTTCCGCCTCCGCGACGACCTGCAGCGGCTGGCGTCCCGGCTCCGGTCCGCCGAGTCCGAGGTCGCTCCCGCCTGACCGGGGCGCCGCCCCGTCCGCGCGCGGCGCGGATCGTTGCACAGGTATATGCTTGCCGACAGGCAAACATATGGAGTGTGCATGAGCGGCCTCGACCCCGACGAGCTGGCGCGGCTGCGCACGGACCTGGCCCGGATCGCCCGGGGCCTGGACCGGGCCACCCGCGGCTCCGACCTCACCCGCAGCGCTGTGTCGGTACTCGGCACCGTCGCCGTCCGCGGCCCGATCGGGATGGGGGAGCTCGCCACCGTCGAGGGCGTCAACCCCACCATGCTGTCGCGCCTGGCGGGCAAGCTGGAGGTCGCCGGGCTGCTCGTCCGCGACACCGACCCCGACGACGGTCGCGCCGTGCGCGTCGCGGTCACCGAGGCCGGTGCTGCCGAGCACCGCCGACGCCGCGAGGAACGCACCCGGCTGCTCGCCGCACAGGTCGACGCCCTGACCCCCGACCACGCCGCACGGCTGCGGGCCGCGCTGCCCGCGCTCGACGCACTCGCCGGGGCCCTGCGGGACGCCCGGTGAGCGCCGGTCCGGACCAGGCGTCCCGCCGGGCGCTCGCCCGCACCTTCGCCGCGCTGTCCGGCCACAACTACCGGCTCTGGATCGGCGGCCAGTCGATCTCCCTGGTCGGTACCTGGATGCAGTCGGTCGCCCAGTCCTGGCTGGTGTACGAGCTGACCGGGTCCGCGGCGGTGCTCGGCACCGTCGTCGCCGTCCAGACCGTGCCCACCCTGCTCCTCGGCCCCTACGCCGGGGTGTGGGTGGACCGCCTCGACCGGCGACGGCTGATGGTCGGCCTGCAGACGATGATGGGCCTGCAGGCCGCCGCACTCGCCGTGCTCACCCTCACCGGTACCGTCGCGCTCTGGCACGTCTACGTGCTGGCCGCGGTGCTCGGGCTGAACAAGGCCGTCGAGAACCCGGCCCGGCAGACCTTCGTGCACGAGCTGGTCGGGCCCGAGGACCTGCGCAACGCCGTCACCCTCAACTCGGTCCTGGTCAACGCCGCGCGCGCCGTCGGACCGGCCGTGGCCGGGCTGGTCATCGTCGCGGGCGGGACCGGTATCTGCTTCGCGGTGAACGCGGTCAGCTTCGTCGCCGTCGTGACCTCGCTGCTGCGCCTGGACACCTCCGCGCTCATGCCCACCGCTCCGGCGCCCCGGGCGCCCGGGCAGCTGCGCGAGGGGCTCGCCCACGTGCGCGACAACCCCGAGCTGCGGGTGCCCCTGGTGATGATGGCGCTGATCGGCTGCCTGGCCTACGAGTTCCCGGTGGTGCTGCCGGTCGTGGCCTCGCAGACCTTCGGCGGCGACGCGGCCACCTACGGCTGGCTCACCGGCGCGATGGGCGTCGGCGCGGTCGTCGGGGGGCTCGTCGTCGCCGGGCACGGGCGTACCGGGGTGCCGATGCTGGTGCGGACCGCGTTGCTGTTCGGCCTGGTCCTGGGCCTGGCCGCGGTCGCGCCGGCGCTGTGGGTCGCGCTGGCCGCGATGGGGCTGGTCGGGATGGCCAGCGTCGCGTTCATGGCCGGCGGCAACTCGACGATGCAGCTGGCCTCGGCCCCGCACATGCGGGGCCGGGTGATGGCGCTGTGGTCGGTGGCCCTCCTCGGGTCCACCCCGATCGGTGGCCCGATCGCCGGCTGGGTCAGCGAGCAGTGGGGCGGTCGCGGCGGGCTCGCCCTGGGTGCGGTGGCCTGCCTGATCGCGGCCGCGATCGGCCTGCCCACGGCGCGGCGCGTCGCCCGGGCGGAGGCGGCCGCGTGAGCGCGGTGGCCGACCAGACCC
>NZ_JAMXSG010000067.1:0-23104 GCF_024124365.1 Pseudonocardia sp. McavD-2-B | reverse complement strand
ACCCCGGCGAGCAGCCCCCAGAACGCCCCGCCGATCCCGGCGATCGTGACCCCGGCCGCCGAGACCAGGAACGCGGCGGCCGCGGGCACCCGCGCGACGGCCGGATCCGGCGTCCCGTCGCCGACGGCGAGGGCCCCGGCGAGCGCGGCACCGAACGTCCCGAGCAGGGCGAGCCCCGCGACGGACTCCACGACCCCGGGCGGCGCGGCCGCGACCAGGGCGGCCATCGTCGTCGCGAGCGGGGCCAGCAGCAGGCAGGCGACGCCGTTGGCCTGGCAGGCGACCCAGCGTCGCGCCGGGTCCGGGTGGGACTCGGGCGAGGCGGGCAGCGCCGCGGTGATCGCGGCCAGGTTGATCGCGTGCGCACCGGCCGGGGCCCCGAGGACCGTCCCGGCGCCGGTGAGCACCATCGCGTGGCGCCAGGGGACGGGGTAGCCCGCCGCGGCGAGCACCGCGACGCCGGGCACGTTCTGCGAGGCCATCGTGACCACCCAGAGCGGCAGCGCGACCCCCACCAGGGCCGCGACCGAGAAGGCCGGGACGGTGAGGGTGATCTCCGGCGAGCGCAGCCACGACCAGCCGTCGGCGAGGACGACGACGATCACCAGGGCCAGCCCGAACGCGGCCGGGGACGCCCAGCGCGGCGCGAACCGCGACAGGACGACCCACAGGACCACGATCGGCGCCACCAGCAGCGGCCGCTCGACCAGCGCACGGACCGGCGCCAGGCACAGCGGCAGGAGCACACCGGCCAGCATCGCCTGCGCGATCGGCGTCGGGATCGCGCCGACGAGCCGCCCGAGCGGGCGCACGAGCCCGGTCGCGACGATGAGGAGACCGCCGACGACGAACGCGCCGACCACGGCGGGCCACCCACCCGCGACGGCTCCGGTGGAGGCCAGCAACGCCGCGCCGGGGGTGGACCAGGCGACCGTCAGCGGGCGGCGGAACCGGCGGGACAGCCAGATCGTCGCCACCCCCATCAGCGCGGTGAGCACCACCAGCCCGGACGCGGCCTGCGCCGGGTCGGCACCGGCCGCCGTCAGCCCGGCGAGGACGACGGCGAACGAGCTGGTCACCCCGATCACCGCGGAGACGACACCGACCGACACCGGTTGCGCCCAGGAACGATCCACGGCCTCACCCTAACCGCATCGTTCTGTAAACAGAACCCACCCCGGGCGGTAAGCAGGATGTTCTGCAGCCGATACACGGGGCGCCGCCGACCCGACCAAAGATGACCGAACCGTGTCGTCCGGAAAACAGGCGGTGACGTCCGGCCCGGCGATCTTGGAACGGGCACCGGCGGCGCCCCATCCTGCGTGGGCCGCCGCACCCGTCGGGCGCGGCTCTACCGGAAGGCCCGTCTCATGAAGCTGCCCGTCGCTCTGGCCCTGGTGATCGGCGTCGCCGGGGCGGTGATCGCCTACCTCTACCTCGGTCCGCTCTCCGGGCTCGGCCTGTTCGTACCGGCGACGTTCCTGGGTGCCGCGACGTTCTTCGCGGCGGGCGGTGACCGGCCCGCGCTGGTCACCGCCCTCGCCACGAACGTCTGGGGGATCGTCACCGGCACCGTCATGCTGGTCCTGGCCGGGCTCACCACGAACCCCGCCCTGCTGGGGCTGATCATCGGCGGAATGACCGCGGTGTTCATCCTCGGTGCGCTCGTGCCGCAGCTCGGGTTCGTGCCCGGCTCGGTCGTCGGGTTCGCCACCACGGCGGCGTTCGGCCTGCTCAGCGGGGCGTCGGGCACCGACTTCTCGCTGCCCACCGGCCCGTTCACGGTGATGCTGCTGTCGTTCGTGGTCGGCTCGGTCGTGCTGGGCTACGGCTGCAGCCTGGTCGTCGGCCGCCTGACCACCCGCACCGCGGCACCCGCCGCGGCCTGACCGGCGGCGGCGCCCGGTGCGACTGGTGACCACCGGCGAGGCCGCGACCAGACTGGCCCTGAGCCCGCGGGCACTGCACCGCTGGGCCAGGGCCGGCCTGGTGACACCGGCCTTCCGGGAGCCGGACGGCCGTGACCTCTGGGACCTCGACGATCTCCGGGACCAGGTCACGGCGCTCCCGGCACGCTTCTCCGCGGCGACCGCGGTGCGCGACCCCGGGACACCCGGTCCCCCACGTCGCCCGGGCACCCCGTCCGGGTAGCGCGGCCGAGTGGCCCGGCCCGAGTGGCCCGGCCCGAGTGGCCCGGCCCGGGTGGCGCGGCCGAGTCGTTCGGCCCCGGTGGCGCGGGCACGGGGCCCTGCGGCCGACCCGGCCCCGGCTACAGTCGCCCGGTGGACGACGGGGCGCTGCGCACGGCCGTCGGCGCACGGCTGCGGACAGCCCGGACCGCACGCGGTCTGTCCCTCGGAGCGCTCGCGGAGCGGGCGGGGATCGGCAAGGGCTCGCTGTCGGAGATCGAGAACGGCAGCCGCAACCCCACCCTCTCCACCCTCTATGCGCTCGCGGACACCCTGGGCGTACCGCTGTCGCGGCTGCTCGCCGAGCACCCCGGGGCCGAGGTCGCCGGACCCGGCATCACCGCGCGCCTGCTGGAGACGGCCACCGACGACCACGGCACCGTCGAGGTGTACGCCCTGGCCCTCGTCCCGGAGGCGGTGCACGTGTCCCCCGGGCACGGTCCGGGGGTGGTGGAGCACCTGCTCGTCACCCGCGGTGCCGTCCGGGCCGGACGCAGCGGGCGCGAGGCCGACCTCGGCACCGGCGAGACCACCCGCTGGCCCGCCGACGGCGAGCACACCTACACCGCCCTCGCCGGGGCACCGGCCGCGGCTGTGCTCGTCATCCGCACCCCGCCGCGTCCATGATCACCAGCACCTGGGCGCGGTCCGCGCGGCCCCGTACCGCGCTCATGCACTGATCGTCAGGCCGCCGCGTCCCACCAGGCGAGCACCCGGGTGGCGTACAGGGTCAGCCACGGCGACGGCTCCCCCGGCGGCACGTCCACCTCGAACCACATCTCACCCGGGTCGCGGACGCCCTGGACCCAGCGCCCGTCCGGCCGTCGCGACGCGCGCAGCGCCGCGACGGCGTCGGCGAGCCGCGGGTCGGGCGGGACCCCGTCGAGCGCGGCGGCGAGGCGGAAGTACTCCGTGCCGCGCAACACGTCGTGCCGCCAGCGCAACGGGTAGGCGAGCTCGGCCGGGTCCCGTTCGAGCGCCACCGGCTCGCCGGTCGAGAGCCGGTACAGCAGACCGCGGGTGAGCAGGTACTCCTCACCCGACCGGCGGGCGGCCCGCGTCGCAGCGGTCCCGCCGGTGGCCCGCTCGTGGGCGAGCAGCCCGTACAGCGCGTTCAGCGTGGAGTGGAACGACGACCGCTGCGCGCCGTCCACCCAGAAGCAGTTCCAGCCGCCGTCGGCGAGCCGGTGCTCGGCGAACCACGCGGCGAGGGCGTCCATGTCGCGGCCGAGCCACAGTCCGTTGGCAACGGTGAACGCGTTGATGCAGACGTCGACCTCACCGTCCCAGTAGGGCAGGTCGTCGTACTCCCAGCGGCACGACTCGAGCTTCTCCGCCGTGCCCGCCAGCGCCGCCGGGTCCAGGCCCCACTCGCGCAGCGCGTTCAGCGACCAGGTCGTCGCCGTCCACGGCTGTCCCTCGACCTCGGACCCGCCCGCCGGGAAGTACGCACCGCCCGCCCAGGTGCCGTCGGGGTCCTGGCGGGCGAGCAGCCGCGCGCCCATCCCCTCGGCCGCGACGCGGGCGCGGGTGGCCTCCCACACCTCGGGAGGCGCACCCGCCAGGTCGCGCTCGACCTGCCAGCGCAACGCCGGGTCGGTGTCGAGCAGCCGGTCGAGCAGTGCGCGGTCCACGACGGCCCCGTCCATGGGGCGTCAGGGTGTCACTTGAGCAGCGAACGCGCCATCACCATGCGCTGGATCTGGTTGGTGCCCTCGTAGATCTGCGTGATCTTCGCGTCGCGCATCATGCGCTCGGCCGGGAAGTCGCGGGTGTAGCCCGCGCCGCCGAGCAGCTGGACGGCGTCGGTGGTCACCTGCATCGCGGTGTCGGAGGCGAAGCACTTGGCGGCCGACGAGATGAAGCCCAGGTCGGGCTCGTTGCGCTCGGCCCGCGAGGCGGCGACGTAGCAGAGCTGCCGCGCGGCCTCGACCTTCATCGCCATGTCGGCGAGCATGAACTGCAGGCCCTGGAACTCGGCCAGGTGCCTGCCGAACTGCTTGCGCTCCTTCATGTACTGCGTCGCGACGTCGAGCGCGCCCTGCGCGATGCCGACGGCCTGCGCACCGATGGTCGGACGCGTGTGGTCCAGCGTGCGCAGCGCGGTCTTGAAGCCGGTGCCCTCGGCGCCGATGATCCGGTCGGCCGGGATGCGGCAGTCCTCGAAGTGGATCTCGCGGGTCGGCGAGCCGTGGATCCCGAGCTTGCGCTCCTTGGTGCCGACGACGAAGCCCGGGTCGTCGGAGTGGACCACGAACGCCGAGATCCCGTTGGCCTTCTTCTCCGGGTCGGTGACGGCCATGACCGTGTACCAGGTCGACTCGCCCGCGTTGGTGATCCAGCACTTGGTGCCGTTGAGGACCCACTCGTCGCCGTCGCGGCGGGCGCGGGTCTTCATCGACGCGGCGTCGGAGCCCGCCTCCCGCTCGGAGAGCGCGTAGCTGACCATCGCCTCGCCGGCGGCGACCGACGGCAGGACCTGCTTCTTCAGCTCGTCCGAGGCGGACAGCAGGATCGGGGTGAGCCCGAGGCCGTTCACCCCGGGGATCAGCGAGGACGACGCGCAGACCCGCGCGACCTCCTCGATCACGATGCAGCCGGCGAGCTCGTCGGCGCCCTGGCCGCCGTACTCCTCGGGGATGATCACGGCCTGGAAGCCGGCCTTGACCAGCGCGTCGCGCGCCTCGACGGGGTACCGGCCCTGCTCGTCGACGTCGGCGGCGTGCGGGGCGATCTCCTTCTCCGCCAGGTCCCGGACCGCCTCGCGGAGGGCCGTGTGCTCGTCGCTGAGCCGGTAGCTGTCGAACTCGCTGTTCATGCCGACCATGCTAACGGCACTCCGTGCCACATGTCACGGGACCTTGCTACCCTCCGTGCCATGACGACCAGCACGCGGCGCGGGCGTTCCCCCGAGGGGCGGGCCGAGGTGCGGCGGGAGCTGGTGGCGGCGGCCGCGCGGCTGTTCACCGAACGCGGCTACGACGACACCACCGTCGACGACATCGCCGCCGCCGCGGGCGTCGGGCGCCGCACCTTCTTCCGCTACTTCCGCGGCAAGGAGGACGCGCTGTCCCCCGACCACGAGCGCGGGCTGGCCCGGATCGGCGAGGTGTTCGCCGGCGCGCACCCCGACGAGCCGCTGCCGTCACTGGCACTGCGTGCCGCGGAGACGGTGTTCGAGCTCTACACCGAGGACCCGGAGGTCGCCCGGCTGCGCTTCGCGCTCGTCGGCTCGGTGCCCGCGCTGCGCGACCGCGAGGCCGCGTCGGTGCACCACTACCGACGGCTGTTCACCCGCGAGCTCACCGCCCGGCTGGGCGACCGCCCGGACGGCGAGCTGCGGGCCGCGGTGACGGCGGCGGCGCTGGTCGCCGCGCACAACCAGGCGCTGCGCCGCTGGCTGGTCGAGGGCGCGCGCGACGCCGACCTGCCCGGCGCCGTCGACCACTTCCGCCGGGTCGCGCCGATGCTGCCGCTGGAGGATTCGGGCGAGCCGGCCGCCGCACCCGACCTGGAGGACGTGACCCGGCGCCTGGAGCGCGCGGCGCGGACCCTGGAACGGGAGTCGACCCGACGCACGGGCTGAGCCCGGCCCCGGACATGCGTGATCCCCGGGCCGCACCGGGGTGCGTCACCGAACCGGACAGAGTTCGGACCCGGGGATCACGGGTGACCGTCGGGAACTCGCCGGCACCACACCGGCTTCCACGACCGCCTCTCCGACGGGTTCTCCCCGCCGGAGCAGAACGTGGTGCTAGCTGACGGCCACCTCACGTGTCCTGCTGTAGCTCATCTGCTGGACCACCTCCTCTCCCGTGTACCGACACCGTACGCACGGGATCGAGCGGCGCGCCACCGGAAAATCGCGGCCCGGTCCTCAGCCCTCGCGGGCGGCCACGCGCAGCGCCGCGTCCTTGTCCAGGACGCTGCGCTCGAGGTCGGCCTGGTACTCCACCATGGCCTGCCGGAGCCGCTCGTCGCCGGCGCCGAGGATGCGCACCGCGAGCAGTCCGGCGTTGCGGGCGTTCCCGACCGCGACGGTCGCCACCGGCACGCCGGCGGGCATCTGCACGATCGACAGCAGCGAGTCCAGGCCGTCGAGGTACTTCAGCGGCACGGGCACGCCGATCACCGGCAGCGGCGTCGCGGCGGCGACCATCCCGGGCAGGTGCGCGGCACCACCGGCCCCGGCGACGATCGCCTGCAGGCCGCGGTCGGCGGCCGAGGCGGCGTAGTCGAGCATCCGCTGCGGGGTGCGGTGGGCGGAGTAGACGCCCACCTCCCACGGCACGCCGAACTCGTCGAGCGCGGCGCCCGCGGCGCCCATCACCGGCCAGTCGGAGTCGCTGCCCATGATCACGCCCACGCGCGGGGAGCCGGTCTGCGTCATCGAGGTCCTTCCGGGGAGTGCGGAGAGCGGGGATCGCCGGTGTGGGCGGACCAGCCGTCCGCCCAGGTCGCGGTGGCCAGCCAGCCCGCGGCGAGCTCCGCGCGGGTGCGCACGTCGGCCTCGTCGCGGCCGAGGACCGTCACGTGCCCGATCTTGCGGGCCGGGCGGCCGTCCTTGGCGTAAAGGTGCACCTTCGCCTCGGGGAAGCGCGCGAAGCAGTGGTGCAGCCGCTCGTCCATGCCCATCGCGGGCTCCTGCGCCGCACCGAGCACGTTCGCCATCACCGCGACCGGGGCGACCGGGGCGGTGGAGCCGAGCGGGTAGTCCAGCACCGCGCGCAGGTGCTGCTCGAACTGCGAGGTGACCGAGCCCTCGATCGTCCAGTGCCCGGAGTTGTGCGGGCGCATCGCCAGCTCGTTCACGACGACCTCGCCGGGCGCGGTCTCGAACAGCTCGACCGTCATCAGCCCGACGACGCCGAGCTCGGCCGCGATCCGCAGCGCCAGTTCCTGGATCCGGGCGGCGTGGTCCGGGTCGAGCCCGGGGGCGGGCGAGGTGACCCGGGCGCACTGGCCGTCGACCTGCAGGGTCTCGACGACCGGCCATGCGGCGGCCTGACCGAAGGGCGAGCGGGCGACGCTCGCGGCCAGCTCGCGGGTCATCGGGACCGCGGACTCGACGAGCAGCGGGGTGCCGGCGTCGAGCAGGTCGGCGACCAGCCGGTCGGTGTCGTCGCCGCCGGCGCGCAGGAACCAGACACCGCGGCCGTCGTAGCCGCCGCGGGTGGCCTTGAGCACGACCGGCCAGCCGTGCCCGGCCCCGAACGCGGCGACGTCGCCGGGCGCCGCCACCTCGGCGAACGCGGGCACCGGCAGCCCCATCTCCGACAGCCGTCGTCGCATCACCAGCTTGTCCTGCGCGTGCACGAGCGCCGAGGGCGGCGGCCGCAGCGGCAGCCCGGCCTCGGCGAGCGGGACCAGCACCTCCTGCGGGACACCCTCGTGGTCGAACGTGACGGCCGAGCAGCCCGTCGCGAGCTCCCGCAGCGCGGCGGCGTCGTCGGGGTCGCCGATGACGACGTCCGGCGTCGCCCGGGCCGCCGGATCGTCCGGCGACGCGGCCAGCACCCGCAGGGTCTGCCCCAGCGCGACGGCGGCCTGGGCGGTCATCCGGGCCAGCTGGCCACCGCCGACCATGCCGACGACGGGCAAGGCGGCCTTCTGCGCGTCAACCCTCTCCACGAGACCGGGAGCCTAATCTGGCACGATCGATCCCGTGACGGTGGTGGAGGCGACGCTCGCCAGGATCCCCCAGCCGTACCGCGACAAGGCGATCAAACACCGCGAGCTGATCAAGTTCCTGATGGTCGGTGGCAGCACCTGGGTCATCGACACGGTGGTGTTCCTGGTGCTGAAGGCCACGGTGCTGGCCGACAAGCCGGTGACCGCCAAGGTGGTCGCGGTGCTGGTGGCGACGATGGTGTCCTACGTGCTGAACCGCGAGTGGTCCTTCCGGACCCGCGGCGGGCGCGAGCGGCACCACGAGGCCCTCCTGTTCTTCGTGATCAGCGGGGTCGGGGTCGGGGTGTACTCGGCGCCGCTGTGGGTCTCGCGCTACGTCTTCGAGCTGCAGGTGCCGTTCGTCTCGCTGGTCGCCCAGGAGTCCGCGGACTTCGTGGCCGGCCAGATCGTCGGCACCCTGGTCGGGATGGCCTTCCGCTGGTGGGCGTTCCGCCGGTTCGTGTGGCCGGACCAGTTCGTGCGACGCCAGCCCCCGCCGGTCCCCCCGGCCCCCGGGGACTGAGCGACCGGGCCACCGGCTACCGCGGGCCGGTGCGGTCGGGCACCGGGGCCGCCGCGGTGACGTCGTCGGTGCGGGCCGCGGGCAGGTACAGCCGGAACACCGGCGGCCGGGCCCGGGACAGCTCCAGCCTGCCACCGTCGGCCTCGACCAGCGTCCGGGCCAGCGCCAGCCCCAGCCCGGTCGAGGACTGCGCCGAGATGCCCCGGTCGAACACGTGCGGCACCAGGTCCTCCGGCACGCCGGGCCCGGTGTCGGACACCTCCACCAGCAGCGCGTTCTCCCCGGTCCGCGCGGAGATCGTGACCGGTCCGTCGCCGTGCTGCAGCGCGTTGTCGACGAGCACCCCGATCGCCTCGCGCAGCCGTGCCGCGGTCACCCGGGCGAGCAGCCCCTCGGGCACCCGCACCTTGAGCGACCGGCCGGCCGCGGTGAGCGGGCCGCGCCACTCCCGCTCGGCGTCGGCGACGGCCTCGGCCAGGTCGACCGGTTCCGCCCCGACCGCCCGCGCGGCGCGCGCGGACTCCAGCAGGTCGTCGAGGACGGCGGTGAGCCGCTCGGTCTGCTCCAGCGCCGCGTTGGCCTCGCGGCGGGCGTCCGGGTCGGGGTGGCAGGCGAGCTCGTCCAGACGCAGCTGCAGCGCGGTGATCCGGCTGCGCAGCTGGTGGGACACGTCCCCGACCAGCGACCGCTCGCGGTGCAGCAGCTGGGACAGCGCCGTCGCCGAGGAGTCCAGGACCTCCGAGACGCGGTCGAGCTCGGCGATGTCGTAGCGGGCCGGGGACCGGCGGAAGTCGCCCGCACCGAGGCGGGCGGCGCGGGCCGCGAGGTCGCGCAGCGGGTCCGACAGCCGGCGCGCGGTGTACACCGCGACCCCCGTGCCGACGGTGACGGAGAACCCCACCAGCAGCACGACGACGGCCACAACCTGGGTCTGCTGGGACCGCATCACCGAGGTCGGCTGGGACAGCTCCATGATCCCGCCCGGCCCGAACGGCAGCGACTCGGTCACCGGGTCGTCGACCCGGTCCACGCCGTAGACGATCGGGTCGGAGTCCGGCGGCACGACCACCAGCCGGGAGTTCGGCGGGATCGCCGCCTCCACCAGCCGTTGCGACTGCGGCCCGGTGCCGTACTCCTCGACGGTCTCGGTGACCTGCTCGAGGCGCTGGGTCAGCTCGGCACGGGTGAAGTCCTCGACGAGCTGCCAGGTCGCGAGCGCGAGCGGGCCGCCCAGGAACAGCGCGGTCAGCGCCACCGTCAGCAGTGTGGAGATCAGGATCCGGCGGCGCACGGCGACCTCAGTCCGAGTTGTACCGGAAGCCGACGCCGCGGACGGTGGCGATCCGCTTCTCGCCGCCGATCTTGCGGCGCAGCCACGACATGTGCATGTCCAGCGTCTTCGACGACTTCATGTCCGCGTCACCCCAGACCGCGTGCAGGATCTCCTCGCGCGTCACGACCTGGCCGGCGTGGATCATCAGCACGCGCAGCAGCTCGAACTCCTTGTTGGCCAGGGAGATCTCGTCGCCGTCGAGCAGGACGCGGCGGCCGGACAGCTCCATCCGCAGGCCGTCCACCTCGACGACGTCCTGGGTGCGGCGGCGCAGCAGCGCCCGCACCCGGGCCAGCAGCTCGGCCAGCCGGAACGGCTTGGACACGTAGTCGTCGGCGCCGGCGTCGAGCCCCACGACGAAGTCGACCTCGTCGGTGCGGGCGGTGAGCATGAGGACGGGCAGGTCCGGCAGGGTCGCGCGGACCCGCCTGCAGACCTCCAGGCCGTCCATGCCGGGCAGCCCCAGGTCGAGCACGAGCAGGTCGACCTGCGCACGGGTGACCCGGTCGACGGCGCCGACGCCGTCGGCGACGACGTCGACGTCGTACCCCTCGCGCTGCAGGGCCCGCGACAGCGGCTCGGCGATGGCCGCGTCGTCCTCGGCCAGAACCACGGTGGTCATTTCACCGAGCATAGGGCTCCGGGCCCCGGGCACGGTGGCGGTGCGAGCTGGCATGCTCGCCCAACGTGAACCCCGAGCGATGCGTGTCCGCCGAACCCGGTGATCTGGATCTCGCCCTGCGCCTGGCGGATCTCGCCGACGCGATCACGCTGCCCCGTTTCCGGGCCGCCGACCTGCGGGTGGAGCGCAAGCCAGACCGCACCCCGGTGACCGACGCCGACACCGCCGCCGAGGACGCGATCCGCGCCGCGCTGGGCCACGAGCGCCCCGCCGACGCGATCCTCGGGGAGGAGCGCGGCGGGTCCACCGACACCGCGCACGGCCGCGGCTGGGTGATCGACCCGATCGACGGGACCAAGAACTTCTCGCGCGGGGTGCCCGCGTGGGCGACGCTGATCGCGCTCGTCGTCGACGGCGTGCCGACGGTGGGTGTGGTGAGCGCGCCGGCGCTGCACCGCCGCTGGTGGGGCTCGGCGGGGGCCGGGGCCTGGGCACGTGACCTGCCGTCGGGGACGCCGAAGCGGATCGCGGTGTCGGGGGTGGCCGACGTCGCCGACGCCTACGTCTCGACCACCAACACCGAGACCTTCCGCACCGACCCGTCCCCGGCGTCGCGGGAGGGCTGGATCGCGCTGACCGAGGCCTGCTGGGAGTCCCGCGCGTTCGGCGACTTCTGGCAGCACGTGCTCGTCGCCGAGGGGGTCGTCGACGTCGCGGTGGAACCCGCCGCGAACCCGTGGGACCTGGCGGCGCCGGCCGCCGTCGTCGCCGAGGCGGGCGGGCGGCTGACCGACCTCGCCGGGAACCCGACCTGGTCCGGCGGGCACGGCCTGACCAGCAACGGTCTGCTGCACGACGCCGTGCTGGGGGTGCTGCGTGGCTGAGCTGTACTTCGACGACCTGACCCCGGGGACCGTCCTCGACCTCGGTACGACCGCGGTCGACCGCGACGAGATGGTCGCGTTCTCGGCCCGCTTCGACCCGCAGCCGTTCCACCTGCACGAGGCCGACGGCGAGCGGGTGTTCGGCGGCCTGGCCGCGTCCGGCTGGTTCACCGCGAGCCTGTGGATGCGCGCCTACGTCGACGCCGTGCTGTCCCGCGCGGCGTCGCTCGGCTCCCCCGGCGGCGACGAGATCGCCTGGCCGGCACCGGTGTTCGCGGGCGACGAGCTGCACGCGGAGATGGAGGTCCTCGAGGCCCGCGTCTCGCGCAGCCGCCCGTCGATGGGCCTGATCACGCTGCGCGGGACGCTGACCCGCACCGGCGACGGCGCGGTCGTGTACCGGTCCCGGTTCACCGGCATGTTCGAGGTCAGGCCGACAGCGCCGTGACCACCCGCGACGGCGACGGCCGTCCCAGGTGTCCGGCCATCCACACACTCGTGTCGACCAGCTTCCGCAGGTCGGCGCCGTGGTCGATGCCGAGCCCGTCGAGCATCCACACCAGGTCCTCGGTGGCGAGGTTGCCGGTCGCGGACCCGGCGTAGGGGCAGCCGCCCAGGCCGCCCGCGCTGGCGTCGACGGTGGTCACGCCGTACCGCAGCGCGGCCAGGGTGTTGGACAGCGCCTGGCCGTAGGTGTCGTGGAAGTGCACCGCGAGCCGCTCGACGCCGACCCCGCGGGCGACGCACGCGTCGAGCACCGCGCCGACGTGCGCCGGGGTGGCGACGCCGATCGTGTCGCCGAGGGAGAGCTGGTCGCAGCCCATCTCCATCAGCCGCGCCCCGACGGCGGCGGCCTGATCCGGGTCGACGCCGCCCTCCCACGGGTCGCCGAACACCATCGACACGTAGGCCCGCACCCGCAGACCCTCGGACACCGCGCGGGTCACGGTCGGCTCGAACATCGCGAACTGCTCGTCGAGCGTGCGGTTCAGGTTCCGCTTCGCGAACGTCTCGGTGGCCGAGGCGAACACCGCGACGTGGTCGCAGCCGGCGTCGATCGCGCGCTGCAGCCCGCGCTCGTTCGGGGTGAGGACGGGGTAGTCGAGCCCGGCGCGGCGGTCGAGCACGGCGAGCAGGTCGGCGGCGTCGGCGAGCTGGGGCACCCACGTCGGGTGCACGAAGCTGGTCGCCTCCAGCGTGCGCAGGCCCGCGTCGGCGAGCCGGTCGAGGAACTCGGCCTTCACCGCGACCGGGACGACGGTCCTCTCGTTCTGCAGCCCGTCGCGGGGGCCGACCTCGTAGATCTCGACGCGCTCCGGGAGCGCGGGGTCGCGCACCGTCGTGGGAAGACCGTTGCTCACAGGGACGCCCTCTCTCGCTGCGGTGCGGGAGCCTCCATCCTGCCCCGCACGGCCGCGTCGGCGTGACCACGGCGGGCCGTGTGCTCGCTCTCCTTCTCGTTGCTGCGGCGCCGCTCGGCGAGCAGGCCGATCTCCCGGTGCAGCCGGGCCTGCACCCGTTCCACGCCCGCGACGTCGGTGAACCGCAGCCGCTCCCCGGCGACGTCGAGCAGCAGGGTGCCGCAGCCGAACAGCCGTCCCCCGGCGCCGGTCCGGACGCGGACCGAGTCGATGCGGTCGATCGGCACGTCGAGGCCGTCGCGGACGAGCAGGCCCTCCCGGACGAGGAACCGCCGGTCGGTGACGACCAGCAGGGTGGCGCGCCAGCGGGCGATCGGCAGCAGCGTGAACCGCACCGCGACGAGCGCGGCGAGCACCCCGAGCACGAGCCAAGCCCACGGCGCCCACGGCTGCAGCCGGACCACGGCGGCCCCGAACCCGGCGACGGCGCTGACCCCGACGAGGACCGCGGCCGGCCGCAGGGCCAGCCGCCAGTGCGGGTGCCCGACCAGCACGACGCGCTCGCCCTCGTCGAGAACCCGGTCCAGAGCCCGGTCCAGAGCGCTGTCGGGGAACGCCATACCTCCCACGGTAGGGCGCCGGGCGCCGACCGCCCACGCGACGCGCGGGGGCTGCGTCGCAGGTCAGCGCAGTGGGTGACTCAGGACTGGTCGGCCGCGCGCAGATGGACGATGTCCCCGGCCGCCACCGCGACGCGGGCCCCGTCGTCCGGGTGGACCAGCAGCCGGCCCTGCGGGTCGACGTCCTCGGCCGTCCCGACGAGGTGGTCCCCGGCCGGGCGCTCCACCCGCACCCGCGAGCCGAGGCTGGCGCAGGCCGAGCGGTAGTCGCGGCGCAGGCCGCAGACGTCGGCGTCGCCGCGGGCGTCGCGCCACTGCGCCTCGCGCCGGTACAGGTGCCCCAGCAGTACGGTCGCGGTCTCGGCGCGCGTCGCGGTGAACCCGTGCGCGGCCAGCGAGGTCGCACCCCACGGCAGGTCGGTGGCCGGGGTGGAGATGTTGAGCCCGATGCCCAGGACGATCCCCGGCCCGCCGCCGGAGACCGCGGTCATCTCGGCGAGGATCCCCGCGGCCTTGCCCCGCGCCGGCCCGGCCAGCAGGTCGTTGGGCCACTTCAGGGCCACCGGTACGTCCGGGGCGAGCTCGGTGATCGCGTCGGCCAGCGCGACGCCCGCGAGCATCGGCAGCCAGCCCAGCCGGTCGGCGGGCACGCCCTCGGGGCGCCACAGCACCGACATCGTCAGCGCCGCCCCGGGCCGCGAGATCCAGGTCCGGTCGAGGCGGCCGCGGCCGCGCACCTGGTCCTCGGCGATCAGCACCGAGCGGTCCGGCGCACCGCGCCCGGCCTCGGCCAGCAGGTCGGCGTTCGTGGATCCGGTGGAGGCGACGACGTCGAGCGCCGTCCAGCCCCCCGCGGGACGGAGCACGGCCGTCCGCAGGGCGTACGGGTCCAGCGGGGTCCCGTCGCCGTGATTCGTCCCGGTCGTCATCACCGCGCACCGTAACGGCCCCGCGACGCGCCGGGGACCGCGGAGGGTGAACGGATCGGTAACGGTGTCGGCGGGACGGCCACCCGGTCGGCTGCGTCGGACGTCACGCCCGGGCCCAACCTACTTGCGGGTTAAGCTCCGACCTCATGAGCGCCGCAACGGAGCCGATGGCGACCCCGGACAGTGGTGGGGCAGAGCCGGACATCCACACCACGGCGGGCAAGCTCGCCGATCTCTACCAGCGTTTCGAGGACGCGGTCCACGCCGGTTCGGCGTCCGCGGTCGAGAAGCAGCACGCGAAGGGGCGGCAGACCGCCCGTGAGCGGATCGACCAGCTGCTCGACCCGGGCTCGTTCGTCGAGCTGGACGCGCTGACCCGGCACCGCTCGACGAACTTCGGGATGGACGCCAAGCGCCCGTTCGGCGACGGCGTCGTGACCGGCACCGGCACGATCGACGGCCGCCCGGTCGCCGTGTTCTCCCAGGACGCGACCGTCTTCGGCGGCGCGCTCGGCGAGGTCTACGGCGAGAAGATCGTCAAGGTCATGGACGTGGCCGCGAAGATCGGCTGCCCGGTCGTCGGCATCAACGACGGCGGCGGCGCCCGCATCCAGGAGGGCGTGGTCGCCCTCGGCCTCTACGGCGAGATCTTCACCCGCAACGTGCAGAGCTCGGGTGTGATCCCGCAGATCTCGCTGATCATGGGCCCGTGCGCGGGCGGCGCGGTCTACTCCCCCGCGATCACCGACTTCACCGTGATGGTCGACGAGACCAGCCACATGTTCATCACCGGCCCGGACGTCATCAAGACCGTCACCGGCGAGGACGTCGACATGGAGGAGCTCGGCGGCGGCCGGGCCCACAACACCAAGTCCGGTGTGGCGCACTACCTGGCGGGCGACGAGGCCGACGCGCTCGACTACGTCAAGCAGCTGCTGAGCTTCCTGCCGTCGAACAACCTGTCCGAGGCGCCGTCGTTCCCGGCCACCGAGCCCGTCGAGGGGTCGATCGAGGACGGGATCATCGACTCCGACCGCGAGCTCGACACCCTGATCCCGGACTCGGCGAACACGCCCTACGACATCCGCGAGGTCATCAACCGGGTCGTCGACGACGAGGACTTCCTCGAGGTCCAGGAGCTCTGGGCGCCGAACATCGTGATCGGCTACGCCCGCGTCGAGGGCCGCAGCGTCGGCATCGTCGCGAACCAGCCGACCCAGTTCGCCGGCTGCCTGGACATCGACGCCTCGGAGAAGGCCGCCCGCTTCGTGCGGACCTGCGACGCGTTCAACATCCCGGTGCTGACCTTCGTCGACGTCCCGGGCTTCCTGCCCGGCACCGAGCAGGAGTGGAACGGCATCATCCGCCGCGGCGCGAAGCTGATCTACGCCTACGCCGAGGCGACCGTCCCGAAGGTCACCGTCATCACCCGCAAGGCCTACGGCGGCGCCTACGACGTCATGGGCTCCAAGCACCTCGGCGCCGACGTCAACATCGCCTGGCCGACCGCGCAGATCGCGGTCACCGGCGCGCAGGGCGCGGTGTCGATCCTCTACCGCAAGGAGCTCAAGGGCCTGGAGGGCGACGAGCTCGCCGCCAGGCGGGCGGAGCTGCAGCAGGACTACGAGGACACCCTCTGCAACCCCTACATCGCCGCCGACCGGGGCTACATCGACGCGGTCGTGCCGCCGTCGCACACCCGCGGCTACGTCGGCCGGGCGCTGCGGATGCTGTCCACCAAGCGGGAGCAGGGCCCGACCCGCAAGCACGGGAACATCCCGCTCTGATGGCCGCCGAGGAGTCCACCGAACAGACCCCGGAGGAGCGCCGCGCGCTGTTCCGCGTCGTGCGGGGCACCCCGGACGACCACGAGCTCGCCGCGCTGACCGCCGTCGTCGCCGCGGCGGCGAGCGCCGGTGGGCCGCCCGCCCCGCCGCGGACGCCGGACCTGTGGTCGCACCCCGCGGCCCAGCTCCGCGCCCCGTTGCACGCGGGCCCGGGCGCCTGGCGCGCCTCCGGCCTCCCCCGCTGACCTCGGAGGTACCACCGACCGACGCCCGGTCCCCGGCACACCACGTCGCCGGGGCCGGGCGTCGTCGCGTCCGGCCCCCGGGGGCGGCGGTCCACCCGGGGGTGGAGGGTGCGGGTCCACCCGGGATCGACCCCGGCGCCGACGCGACGACCGGGCCCGCGAGGAGATCGTTCTCCCCATGGACGCCACCTCACTCGTCATCACGGTCGCGATCGTCGGCCTGGTCCTCTACACGCAGTTCCGCGGGCAGTTCGTCGGCGGGCGACGCGACGTGACGCTCCCGTTCGTCGTGATCGGCATCGGGGTGCTCACCCTCGCCCAGGCCCGCCCGGAGGTCACCGCGGCCGGGGTGGCACTGCTCGCCGCCGAGCTGGTGCTGGCGGCCGCGCTCGGGGTAGTGCGCGGCTACGCCTTCCGCCTCGGCACCCGCGACGGGTGGGCGTACCGCAGCGGCTCGGCCGCGCTGCTGGTCGCCTGGGTGCTGACCATCGGTGTGCGGGTCGGCGCCGGGGTGCTCGGCGGGGCCGTCGGTGCCGGACTGCTGCTGTCGACGTCGTCGGCGCTGGTCTTCGGCGGCAGCCTGCTGGTCCAGAGCCTGGTCCTGCGACGCCGGGTGGCCGCGGCCGGGCTGCCGGTCCGGCCGGACGAGGCGCGCCGTGCCCGCGCGGCGGCCTGAGCGTCCCGCCCGGCCCGGCCGCTGTGTCAGAGTGAAACGGTGAGCACGCCCGCCGCCCGCACGGCCCGCCGCGTCGAGCACGACCGGTCGCCGCTGCTCGGGGTGCCCCGGCGGCTGGTGTCGCTGCTGTGGCTGCCGATCGTGCTGTTCCTGCTGTTCTGGTCGCCGGCCCAGCAGGTCTCCCCGACCTGGCTCTACGCCGGGCTCGTCCCGGCCGTCGCCGGGTGGGTGGTCTTCGCCCTCCGCCGGAGCATGCCGCCGGTCGCGACGGTCCTGACCAGCGTCGCGCTCGCCGGGGGCGGGATCGCCCTGCTGGCCGGGTCCGACGGCTGGACCACCTCGGCGGCCTTCCCGATGATGGCGGTGTTCGTGGCCGCACTGCGGCTGCCGTACCGGACCGCGCTGTTCGTCGACGTGCCGGTCATCGCGGCCACCACGATCGTCGTCGGGCCCTACACCTCGGTGTGGGACGCGCTGCTGGTGGTCGCCGCGCTGACCGCGATGGTGCTGTTCGGGATCGGCCGCCGCGACTCCGCCCGCCGGCTCGAGGAGCACGAGCAGACACTCGTCGCCGACGCCAGGGCCCGCGAGGAGCACGCCCGCGCCGAGGCCATCGCCGACCGCGCCCGGGTCGCCCGCGACGTGCACGACGTGCTGGCCCACTCGCTGTCCGCGCTGGCCGTCCAGCTCCAGGGTGCCCGGCTGATGGCACTGCGCGACGGGGCCGCGCCGGACACGATCTCCCAGATCGAGCGGGCCCAGCGGCTCGCCTCCGACGGGATCACCGAGGCCCGCCGCGCCGTGCGGGCGCTGCGCGAGGGACCGGCGCCGGTCGACGTCGCCGAGGAGCTGCGCGAGCTCGGCCGGGCGCACCCGGACGCGACCGTCGAGGTCGCCGACGGGCTGCGCCTCGGCGCGCGGGAGGGCGAGACCGTGCTGCGCACCGCGCAAGAGGCACTGTCCAACGCCCGCAAGCACGCCCCCGGCGCCCCCGTGACGGTGCACCTGCGCCGCGACGGCGACGGCGCCGAGCTGGAGGTCGTCGACATCGCCGGGACACCTCCGCCGCCCGGCGACGGCGAGGGCTCCGGCCTGGTCGGAATGGCCGAGCGGGCGGCACTCGTCGGCGCCGAGCTGCAGACCGGTCCAACCCCCGACGGCTGGCGGGTCCGGCTCCGGCTGCCCGCCCGCTCCCCGGACCGCGAGAGGATCACGACGTGAGCGCCCTGCGGGTGGTCCTGGCCGACGACCAGCGGATCGTGCGCGACGGCCTCGCCACCGTCCTGGGCCTGCTCGACGGCATCGAGGTCGTCGGCACCGCGTCCGGCGGCGACGAGGCGGTCGCCCGGGTCGCCGAGCTGGCCCCGCACGTGCTGCTCACCGACCTGCGGATGCCCGCGGGCGACGGCGTCTCGGCGACCCGCCGGGTCCGCGACGGACATCCCGGCACCGCCGTCGTCGTGCTCACCACCTACGTCGACGACGACGCCGTGGTCGACGCGATCGCCGCGGGCGCCTCGGGCTGGCTGTCCAAGGACGCCGACGCCGAGGCCATCGGCCGGGCCCTGCGCTCGGCCGCCGACGGTGTGTCCACCGTGGACGCCGGCGTGCTGTCCCGGCTGGTCGCCGCTCGCGCGTCGACCGTCCCGGCGGCACCGGTCGACCCGCCGGACGGGCTGACCCCGCGCGAGGTCGAGGTGCTCGGGCTGATCGCCGAGGGCCTGTCCAACACCGAGATCGCGCGACGGCTCGTGGTCGGCGAGGCGACGGTGAAGACCCACGTCAACCACCTGTTCGCCAAGACCGGGCTGCACGACCGCGCCCAGGCCGTCGGCTACGCCTACCGCCACGGCCTGGCCGGCCGCTGACGCCGTCCCCACGGCCCCACGGCGTCCGGCGAGCGCCGTGGCGACCCGTAGCGTCGCCCGGCACCCGCCGCGCGGGTCGCCGCACACCGTCACCGGTCGCCACGCACACCCGGCTGCCGGTGCCGCGGGCGCCGTCCACACCGCCTGGCGTACTCCTACACCTGGTGCGACGGGTGTGGGGACCGGCCAGGGGGTGGGGACACGGCGGGGCGGGTCGGCGGTGGCGAGGTGTCGATCCGGCCGGGACCCCGCGGCTCAGTCGGCGGCGGGGGGTCTCGGGCTGGGAGCGGGCGTGGGGGTGTGCCCGTGGCCATGACCGTGGCCGTGGCCGTGGCCGTGGCCGTGGCCGTGGCCGTGGCCCTGCTTGGCCGCCACGCCCGCGCCGGGCATGGGGGCGGTGCCGCCCAGCTGGATGTCACCGGCCCGCAGCGGGGCGTCGTGGTACTTGCCCTCGTGCGCCAGGATCGGCCGCTGGTCCCCGGCGATCTCCGGGTACTTCTCCTCCAGCCTGCGTCGCTGGTCCCAGGTCCGGCGCATCGAGTCGATGTACTCGGAGTTCCCGTTGTAGACCCCGCGCCAGGTCTGGGGCATCTCGTCCTTGGACAGGCCGGGGCTGGCCTGGCCGCCGAGCGCGAACCCGGCGGGGACCTTGGTCGTCGCGCCGTCCCCGCAGAGCGGGCAGGGCGGGGTGGCCGCGTCCGACATGGACGCGAGGTGCTCGAAGCGGGCTCCGCACCCGCAGCGGAAGACGTAGATCGGCATCGTGCCGCCTTCGATCGGGGCGGCCGGCGGCCCCGGAGGACCACCGGCCGCGACGGTCACCAGTTCTCGACGGACTTCGTGAGGATGTCGGCGATGTCGTCCTCGGTCGGGGTCCGCGGGCAGGTCGCGAGCAGCCGCTGCTGCTTCATCGTCCCGGGGACCAGGTCCGGCACGTCGGCCTCGGTGTAGCCGACGCCGCCGATGCCGTTCGGGATGCCGATGTCGCGCATCAGCCGGGTGAGGACCCCTGGCAGCTGCTCACGCGGGTCGTTCACCTTGTCCGCCCGCGGATCCATCAGCTCCGCGGCCCGCAGGTGCCGCTCCGGCGCGGAGTCGAAGGAGAACCGGAACGCCTCGGGCGCGGTCAGCGACACCGACTCCCCGTGCGGCACCATCGCCTCGTCCTGCGGGTAGCCCTGCGGCCGGTAGTCCTTGACCATGCCCGCGATCGGGTAGGCGTTGGCGTGCGGGATGTGCACACCGGAGTTGCCGAACCCCATGCCCGCGAAGGTCGCGGCCATCATCATGTCCGAGCGGGCCTCGACGTCCTCGGCGCCGCGCTCGACGGCGGCCCGGAACGACTTCGCGAGCAGCGACATCGCCTTCTCGCACCACAGGTCCGAGACCGGGTTCGAGCCGCAGTAGGTGACCCGCTCCTCGGGCGTCTTGCGGTCGAAGGTGGTGTAGTACCGCGCCGTGTAGCTCTCCACCGCGTGGCAGGTGATGTCCATCCCGGCCGCCGCGGTGACCTGCGGCGGCAGCGTCATCGTCAGCAGCGGGTCGATGACGGCCAGGGTCGGGCGCAGCCGCCAGTGGCTGATCCCGGTCTTGACCTTCATCGACAGGATGTCCAGCACGCACATCGCGGTGGACTCCGAGCCGGTGCCCGCCGTCGTCGGGACGGCGATCAGCGGCTTGAGCTGCCCGGGCGGCACCTTCGCGCCGCCGATCGGCTTGTTGATGTAATCCATCAGCTCGCCGGGGTGGCTGGTGAGCAGGTTGATCGCCTTGGCGGTGTCGATCGCCGACCCGCCCCCGACGGCGACGAAGCCGTCCCACGGACCCTGCGCGCGGGCGTACTCGGTCGCCTTGTTCATCGAGTCGTCGGTCGGCTCGACGTGCACGCCGTCGAAGATCTCGGACTCGATGCCGTAGCGGGACAGGTTGTCGGCGAGGCGCTGCGGCGCGCCGAGCGCGTTCACCCCCGGGTCGGTCACGATCAGGACCCGGGACACGTCGTAGGCCGACAGCTCGAAGCCGACCTCGTCGATCGCGCCCGCGCCGAACTTCAGCGGCGGCGCACCCCAGGTGAAGATCGTCTCCTCGGTGTACTCGGGAACCTCGAACGTCATCAGGTGTACGACCCCTCCGGTGCCTTGCGCAGCTGGTGGATCTGCTCGGCGTCGTGGCCGAACACCATCTGCGCGTTCGTCTGCTCCTGGATGCCGCGCAGCTTCTCCACCGAGGAGAACCAGTCCTCCAGGTTGTTGACGATCGCGGCCGGCGCGGCGGGCGGGCCGTAGCTCGCTCCCATGTAGACCGCGTCCGAGGTGAAGATCATCGTCCCGGTGTCGGGGAGGTCGACGCGCATCGACATGCAGCCGGGGGTGTGCCCCGGGGTCTGGATCATGCTGACGCCGGGGAGCAGCTCGACGTCGCCGGAGACGATCTCCCAGTCGATGCCCTCGTAGTCGGCCTTGAGGTGGGCGCCGTTGAATGGACCCTCGAAGCCGAGCGCGAACTCCTTCTCCTTGTCCGAGCAGATCATCTTCGCGTTGGTGTTCTTGAACATCTGGGCGTTGCCCGCGTGGTCGAAGTGCAGGTGCGAGAGGACGACGTAGTCGATCTCGTCGAGCCCGACGCCCATCTTGTGCAGCTGCTTGTCCAGGTACTCGTCGTCGGCGACCTGGTCGTAGGGGAAGAACTCCTGCAGACCGGTCGGCGCCCAGCGCGTCTCCCAGTCCGACGGACAGCTGGTGTCCCACAGCAGCTTGCCCTCGTCGGTCTCGACGAGGACGCAGTGCGTGGGCACCTCCACCCAGTCGATCGGGGCGTCCTTCTCGGACCGTGGCTTGATGCTGACACCGGGCTTGAGGAGCAGGAACGGGAGATTGGCGTGCATCGCCCCGCAGGGGATGACGCTGAGCTTGTTCGCCGTGGCCATGAGGGATCCCTTCGTCGCTGGAGGGTTCTGGCAGTTCGTCGCCGGGCCAGTCTCGGGAAGCCCGGGGCAGGCGTCCATGGTCGTATGCGCCTGTCTTGATCGCAGGACATGGCGCGGACAGACATAGGGTCGGGCGCATGAAGCCGGCTCCGCCGTTCCCCGAGCCCAGCCAGGACGCGATCCTCCAGGCCGTCGGGCAGACAGCGCTGGACCTCGCGGACGTCGGCGACCGCGACGTCATGCTCGGCGCCGTACTGCGCCGCACCCGGGCGCTGCTCGGCGCGGACATGGCCTACTTCAGCCTCAACGACCTGCACTCCGGTACGACCTACATCGAGCTGACCGACGGCGTCCGCACGCCGGAGTACCGCGCGATCCGGATGCCGTTCGGCACCGGTGTGCTGGGGCGGGCGGCGGCCGGCGCGGGCACGGTCGCCACCGCGGACTACCTGGCCGACCGGGCGCTCAACCACCTGTCGGGTATCGACACGATCGTGCGTGGCGAGGGTGTGCGGGCCATCGCCGGCGCCCCGATGCGCCTGGGCGGACGGGTCGTGGGAGCGCTGCTCGTGGCCCACCGCGGACCCCGCACCCTCGGCCCGGCCGCCCGGACCGCGCTGGAGCACATGGCCGTGCAGGCCGCCGTCGCGCTGGAGCAGACCCGGCGCGGCGAGGAGATCCGGCGCCTGCGCACCACCCGCGACGACGGTTCCGACCCCGGCGCCCGGCTGCGCCTGGAACACCTCCTGCACCTCGACGAACGCCTCATGGGGGCGATGGCCGGCTCCACCGCCGAGGCGGCCGGGGTGTTCGCCGTGCTCGCCGAGTCCGTCGGGCACCCGCTCTCGCTGCACGACCCGTCCGGGGCGTTGCGCACGGGACGACGGCTGCTCACCCCCGAGGAGCTGGCCGGGTGGCGGTTGCGGTCGGCGGTCCGCACCTCCCAGCAGGCCGGTGGGGTCGCGATCGCGCACCTGCCCGGCGGCGGGACCTACGCGCTGCTCGCGATCACCACAGCGGGAGAGCACCTGGCGACCCTGGTCATGGAGGGCGCCGACGACGACGCCGTCGCCCGGCTGGCGCACGCCTCGGCGTTCATGACGGTCGCACTGCTCGTCGAGCGGGCACTGGCCCAGGCCGACGAGACCGCCCAGACCACCCTGGTCGAGGAGCTCGTCGACAGCCGGGTCCCGCCGCGGCCGACGCTGGGGACCCGGCTCGCGCAGTACGGCCTCTCCCCCGACGCCCCGGCCACGGTGCTGGTCGTCGACGTCGACCCGGCCGGTGCGGTGACCGCGGCGCGGGCGGTCCGGGGGCTCGACGGGGCGGGCCGCTGGCTGGTGTCGGTGCACGACGGTCACGTGTGCGTGATCGCCGCCGGGACGACCGGCCCCGGCCCCGCGGGGACCGGCGCGGCACCGCTCGTCGCCGAGGGGCTCGCCGCGGCCGGGACGCCGTCGCTCGTCGGCGC
>NZ_JAMXSG010000066.1:0-23385 GCF_024124365.1 Pseudonocardia sp. McavD-2-B | reverse complement strand
TCGGCGGGGCCGAGCCCGGCGGCGGCGAGCGCGACGACGCCCGAGGCGAGCCGCGCCGGGGCCGGGCCCGACGAACGGGCCCGGCCCCTCAGGGCGGTGGTGCGGCTCATGCGGACCGTCGGATCAGGGTCAGCCCGTCGCGCAGCGGCACCAGCACCTGTTCCACGCGGGGGTCGTCGGTGATCCGGCGGTTGAACGCGGCGATGGCGTCGCCGTTCGCCGTCCGGTCCCCGGTCCAGGGCAGGCCCTGCATCAGGGTGTTGTCGACGCAGACCACCCCGCCCGGGGCGAGCAGACCGCCGTCGAGGACGGTGTCGAGGTACCCGGCGTAACCGGCCTTGTCGGCGTCGACGAACACCAGGTCGAACGCGGTGCCCCGCAGCCGTTCCAGGGCGTCGGCGGCCGGGCCGACCTCGACCCGGATCCGGCGTCCCGCCGGGGACGCGGCGAAGCAGTCCCGCGCGAACGCCGCCACGTCGGCGTCGAGCTCGCAGGCGACCAGCTCGCCGTCCTCGGGCAGGGCCTCGGCCATCGCGAGCGCCGAGTAGCCGGTGAACATGCCGACCTCGAGGACCCGCCGGGCGCCGGTCATCCCGACGAGGAACGCCAGGAACCGGCCCTCGACGTGACCGGACAGCATCTCCTGCTCCAGGGTCCCGGTCCACGCCGCGGACCGGGTGCGCGCCTCCAGCTCGACCAGTGCCGACGACGCCGGCGAGGTGTGCTCGTCGAGGTAGGGGTCCAGGCCAGCGGCCAGGTCCCGGGCCCGGACGAGGTCGGCGTCGGCGCCCGGCCCGGCGCGGGTGACGAGGTCGTCGAGCAGCTCGGCGAGGATCGTCGTCGGTGTGACCGGGCGGGCGGGCCGGGTCGGTGCGCCGGTCACTTCAGCGACCACATGTCCACCCCGCCCGCCGCCGTCGGCAGGTCGGCGACGACCTCCTTGTGCGCGGCCAGGGCCGCGGTCAGCTCCGCGGGGGTGGCGTCGTTGACGAAGTGGCAGGTGCCGATGGGTTTCGGCACCGCCGCGCGCAGCAGCCCGGCCCGGGTCTGGGTGATCGACTCGGTGGCCTCGGTCAGCAGCTCCGGGGTGAGGTACGGGCTGTCGACGGTGAGCCCGAGCCCACTGAACAGCCGGTGGACGCGGTCCCGCTCGCCGGTCGAGATGTAGCCACGCCGCTCGGCGAGGGTCGCGGAGAACGCCATGTCGACACTGATCGCGTGCCCGTGCAGCATCGGCGTCTCCGGCGCCAGCTCCAGGGTGGGGCTCCAGGTGTGGCCGAAGGCGATGACCCGGTCGAGGTCGAGCTCGTGCAGGTTGCGGTGCTCCAGCTCGAGCATGGTGCGGACGGCGTCGTAGGTGGCGCGGTGGGAGATCTCGCGCAACTCCGGCGTGCCGTCCCGGTGCCCGAACCCGGTGGCCAGCAGGTCCTCGCCGTACTTCTCCAACAGGTCGAAGAGGTCGGCGTTCGCCACCGTCGCGATCTTGATCATCTCGGCGACGCCGTTGCGGACCTGCGCCTCGGGCAGCGTCGCCAGGAACGAGAAGTCCAGCAGCACGTCGTGCGAGGCGTGGAACGCGCCGAGCCGGTTCTTGTGCTTGCCGTGGTTGACCGCGACCTTCATCGCGACGCTGGCGTCGATCAGGCCGATCAGCGTGGTGGGGATGCGGATGTAGGGGGTGCCCCGCTTGTAGGACGCGCAGGCGAACCCGGCGACGTCGGTGGTCAGCCCACCCCCGACGACGAGCGGCGGCTCGGTGCGGTTCAGCCCGAACTCGGCGAACGCGTCGACGATCCTCTCCAGCGTCCGCAGGCTCTTCGCGGTCTCCGCGATCGTCAGCGGGACGGTGGTCAGCGCGATGGCGTGATGGTCGAAGTAGGCGCGGATGCGGTCGCCGTAGAGCTCGTGCACCGTCTCGTCGACGACCATCAGGCAGCGGCCCCGGTCCCGGTACAGGTCCGCGACATGCGTGTTCTCCGGCGCGAAGGCGCCGTCGACGTAGGAGAGGGTGAACTCGATCCGCTCCCAGCTCTCGACCCGGAACGCGGTGTCGGTCGTGGTCAGCGTCGGGCTCGGCGGCAGGGTCTGCGCTGCCTGGGGATTGCTCATGTCCTCTGGTCTCCGATCAGGTCGATCCGGGGCGGGGCATGGGACTCGTGGGCACGCCCGTGCCGGGCCCGGTCGGTGCGACCGGGCCCGTCGGGCCGTGCGGAGGGTGGAGCGGGGTGGCGCCGCCGGGCGTCAGCGGGTGACGCCGGCCAGCAGCGCACCGTCGTCGAGCGACTCGACGCGCTCGGTGGCCTGGGAGAAGTCGTGACCCGCGGTGTTGGCGTTCGGGAAGGCGACGACGCGCACACCCGCACCGTTCGCCGAGGCGACGCCACCGACGTTGTCCTCGATGGCGACGACGCTGTCGGCGGTCTCGCCGAGCGCGGCGATCGCGTGCGTGTACGCCGCGGGGTCGGGCTTGGGCGCGGACACGACCGCGCGGTCGATGAGCAGCGCGAAGTCCGTGCGCGTCACGTCCGGTCCGAGCGCGTCGAGGACGGCGTCGACGTTGTCGCGGGAGGTCGTCGTGACCAGCCCGACGGTGACCCCGCGGCCGTGCGCGGCCTTGATGGTCTCGCGGACGCCGGGGCGCGGGGTCCCGCCGGACTCGCGCAGCTTCTCCCGGAACACCTCGGACTTGGTGGCGTGCACGGCGTCGGCGTCGACGGTCTCGCCGGTGGCTGCGGCGTGCTCGGCGATGCGCTGGGCGCCGCCGTTGGACTCCAGCATGGCCAGGTAGTCGTCGCGGTCCCAGTGCCAGTCGAGGCCGTGCCGGGAGAAGGCCTCGTTGAACGCCTCGCGCTGCAGCTCGGAGGTGTCGACGAGGGTGGAGATGGAGCCGAACAGGATCGCGGGCACGGGGGTGCTCCTTCGCGGTCGGAGCATGCCGACGCACGCCCCGCCGCGGGTGGTGGCGGCGGGGCGGGATGCGCGTACGGACGCTCGTGGGAGGCGCCGATCCTGCTGCGTGTGGACACGCCGGGACCGACCGGTTCGCGGTGGCGGCCGCTCTGGTGGACCGCCTCCTCCCAGTATCGAGGGGCCCCCGTGTTCGGCAACTCGAACTCGGGTGACCGGCCCTCAGAAGGGTCGGTCACCCGCGATCGCGACGCGCTCGGCGACCCGCGTGTGCGGGTGGTAGTCGCCGACGGCGTAGTGCTGGGTGGCCCGGTTGTCCCAGAACGCGAGGGTGCCCTCGGACCAGCGGTAACGGACCTGGAACTCGGGCACGTGGGCCTGCGCGAACAGGTGCCGCAGCAGCGCGTCGGACTCCTCGCGGGGCAGCCCGACGATCGCCGTGGTGAACGACGCGTTCACGTACAGCGTGCGCCGCCCGGTCTCCGGGTGGGTCCGGACGACGGGGTGGGTCACCGGCGGGAAGAGGTCCTGCACCGCGGCCAGCCGCTCCGGGTCCAGGAAGCGCGCGAACCCGGGCACCATGTCGTGCACGGCGGACGCGCCGTCGATGCGGGCCGTCACCTCGTCGGTGAGGTTGTCGTAGGCGACGGCCATGTCGGCCCACATCGTGTCCCCGCCGAACGGCGGCGTCTGCACCATCCGCAGCATGGCGCCCATCGCCGGTGCGGTGCGGAACGTGGTGTCGGCGTGCCAGATGTTCTCGTAGGTGCGCTTCCCGGTGCCGAAGCGGACGACGTCGGCGGAGTCACCGGTGTCGAGCATCGGGTTGGTCTCCAGGTCGCCCCAGAGCAGGGCGAGCTCGCGTTGCCGCTCGCTGGTCAGGTGCTGGCCGGGGAAGAACAGCACCTTCCATTCCAGCAGTGCCCGGTGCAGCTCGGCGCGCAGCTGCTCGTCGACCTGCTCCCGCAGGTCGATCCCGGTGATCTCGGCGCCCAGGGTGCGCCCGAGCGGGGTGACGGTGAACGCCTCGTACCGCGCGCCGCTCCGGTCCGGCCCGTCGCCCGGTAGACGGGCGAGCAGGCGCTCGCCCTCCAGCAGGTCGATGGCGGGGGTGGTGCGGGGCCGGGTGACCGGCGCGTCGAAGTTGATCGTCACACCGCGATGGTGCGCGCCGGCTCCGGTGGCCGACAAGCCGGGGTCCACCCGGCGGAGTCCTGTCCGGTCAACTCCGGCGTGCGCCGCCCCGGACCCACTCGAGCGCGGCGTGCCCGGCCGGGGTGAGGGCGACGGTCAGCTCCCGTACCGCGGTGTCGGACAGCGGGAATCGCGCCCCCTCCCGGGTGGACGCCCACACCGACGCGGCCAGATCCGCCGGGCCGGCCATCTTCACCAGCAGCGGCACCACCCGCCGGTACTCCGAACGCACCAGCGCGTCAAGCGCGGTCGCGGCGACCGACACGTCGAAGTCCAGGTCCCCCGGGTCGGTGGAGTCGGCGAGGTCCAGGCTGCGCCGCTCCGCGATGATCCCGAGCAGGACCGGGTGCAGGCGCGGGTGGTCGCCCAGCACGCGGTCGGGGTCGACGTCCCACTCCCCCGGCACGCCCAGGTCGAGGGCGCGGGCGCAGAACTCGCGGTGGAACATGTTCAGCGCGAGCAGCCGCAGGACCAGCTCGCCTCGCTCGTACTCGGTGCCGGCGGCGGCCAGGCCGGCGCGGGTGAGGATCGACCAGGCCCAGGCCGCCCACTCCGGCTCGGAGCCGTCGTAGCAGAGGTCGAAGACGCTCGTCGCGAGCTCGTGGAGGTCCCCGAGGACCTCGGCGGCGTCGGGGGGTTCGTACAGGTCGTCCCACATGTCGGTCATCACCGCCGGTTCTACACGCGTGCCGCGGTTGGCCCGGCGGCCACGGGGTACCACCGGCGCAGCACTCCCACTTCCGCGGCGGACCGGGCGGCGCGGGCGTGTCGGCGTCGGCTGCTCGAAACCGTCGGTTCCGACAGGCAGGATGGCCCCATGACGACCACCGAGTCCGCCCCGACCTCGCGACCGTCCGGTCTCGACCTCAACTGGGTCGACCCGGACGTCCGCCCCCAGGACGACCTGTTCGCCCACGTGAACGGCCGGTGGCTGGCGACCCACGAGATCCCCGATGACCGTTCGCAGGACGGCGCGTTCCGCGTCCTGCGCGACCGGGCCGAGGACCAGGTCCACGAGATCGTCGAGGAGTGCGCGTCCTCGGCGGAGCCCGGCACCGAGGCCCGCAAGGTCGGCGACCTGTACCGCTCCTTCATGGACGTCGAGCGGGCCGAGGAGCTCGGGACCGCGCCACTGCGCCCGCTGCTCGACGAGATCTACGCCGCGACCGACCGGGCGGCGCTGGCCGGCGTGCTCGGCCGGCGCCAGCGCGAGGGCCGTGCCGCGCTGTTCGGCGAGTTCATCGCGACCGACCTCAAGGACTCGTCCCGCTACCTGGTGAACCTCAACCAGGCCGGGCTGGGACTGCCCGACGAGTCGTACTACGGCGACGAGGGCGACCCGGAGATCCGCACGAAGTACGTCGAACACCTCCAGCGTCTCGCCGAGCTGGTCGGGCTGGCCGAGCCGGAGCGCGTCGCCGAGCAGGTCATGGACCTGGAGACCGCGCTCGCCGACGCGTCGTGGGACCGGGTCCTCAACCGGGACGCCGAGAAGACCTACACCCTGATGACCCGCGACGAGCTCCGCGCCGCCGCCCCGGGCTTCGACTGGGCCGAGTGGGAGTCCGCGCTGGGGGTGCCCGCGCACGCCTACGACGAGGTCATCGTCCGCCAGCCGAGCTTCGTCACCGCGGCCGGTGAGCTGTGGGCCGGGCGCCCGCTGGAGCAGTGGCAGGCGTGGCTGGCGCTGACCGTCGCCGGGTCGTGCGCGGAGTTCCTGTCCGCCGACCTGGTCGAGGCCGACTTCGACTTCTTCGGCCGCACCCTGTCCGGCACCCCGGAGCTGCGCGAGCGGTGGAAGCGCGGGGTGTCACTGGTGGAGGGCGCGCTCGGCGAGGCCGTCGCGAAGATCTACGTCGAGCGGCACTTCCCGCCGCACGCCAAGGAGCGCATCACCGAGCTGGTCGACAACATCGTCGAGGCCTACCGCCGGTCGATCTCCACCCTGGACTGGATGAGCCCGGCAACCCGGGAGCGGGCGCAGGACAAGCTCGGCAAGTTCACCCCGAAGGTCGGCTACCCGGAGAAGTGGAAGGACTACTCCGACCTGCAGATCGACCCGGCCGACCTGCTCGGAAACGCGGGCCGGGCCGCGGAGTGGCGCCACGACTTCGAGTACGCCAAGCTCGGCGGCCCCGTCGACCACGACGAGTGGCTGATGACCCCGCAGACGGTCAACGCCTACTACCACCCGCGGCTCAACGAGATCGTGTTCCCGGCCGCGATCCTGCAGCCGCCGTTCTTCGACCCCGACGCCGACGACGCCGCCAACTACGGCGGCATCGGCGCAGTCATCGGCCACGAGATCGGCCACGGCTTCGACGACCAGGGTTCCCGCTACGACGGCGACGGCAACATCACCGACTGGTGGGAGGCCGCCGACCGGACCGAGTTCGAGTCCCGCGCGAAGATGCTGATCGACCAGTACGACGGCCTGTCCCCGGCCGGCCTGCCCGACCACAAGGTCAACGGCTCACTGACGGTCGGCGAGAACATCGGCGACCTGGGTGGTCTGACGATCTCGCTGAAGGCCTACGGGATCGCGTACGAGGGCTCCGAGCCGCCGGTGATCGACGGCCTGACCGGCGAGCAGCGGGTGCTGTTCGGCTGGGCGCAGGTGTGGCGGGCGGTGACCCGCGACGCCGAGGCGATCCGTCGGCTCACCACCGACCCGCACTCGCCGCCGGACCTGCGGTGCAACGCGGTCGTCACGAACCTCGACACCTTCCACGAGGCGTTCGGGGTGACCGAGGGCGACGGGCTCTACACCGACCCGGACCGGCGCGTCCGGATCTGGTGAGGCGTTCCCCCGCGCCGGGTTGACCGGCCGGTGCGGGGGTATCCGGTCCCATGACGCAGAAGTTCGCCAAGGGCACGTGGGTCGCGTGGAACTGGGGCAACGGCACCCCGACCGGCAAGGTCGTGGACCACTCCACCGACCGCATCGAGAAGACCATCGACGGGTCGAAGCAGTCCCGCAACGGGACCGAGGACAACCCGGCCTACGTGCTCGAGCAGGAGGACGGCCAGACCGTCCTCAAGCTCCACTCGGAACTGAAGAAGGCGTGACCCGCCGGCGGCGGCGCCGCACCACCAGGTAGACCACGACGAGCAGGGCCAGGAAGGGCACGCCCGCCTGTGCCGCCGTCGCGAACTGGGTGGTGAACGGCGTCGTCGCCAGCACCGCGGCGACGAACAGCATCGCCGCGACGGTCGTGTACGGGGCGCCCCACAGCCGTACCGGGGACTCCTGCCCCGCGCCGGACCGGCGGAACGCCAGGTGCGCGGCGAAGATCAGCAGCCAGGTCACCAGCGCCCCGAACAGGGCCAGCCCGACGAGCAGCGGGAAGGCGGTGGCCTCGGCGAACACCGAGACCAGCGAGGCGAGCGCCAGGCCGACGGCGGACAGCGCGAGCGCCCGCTGCGGGGCACCGTGCCGGTTGACCCGGGCGAGCGAACGGGGCGCGTAGCCATCGCGGGCCAGCGAGTAGGTCATGCGCGCGGTCACGTAGAGGTTCGTGTTCATCGCCGACAGCGCCGCGGTCAGCACCACGGCGTTCATCACCGTGGCCGCCGCGGGCACCCCGGCCAGGGCGAACAGGCGGACGAACGGCGACTCGGTGACGTCGTCGCCGGTCGTCACGGTGTTCCACGGCAGCAGGGTCACCACCACCAGCATCGCCCCGACGTAGAAGACCGCGAGGCGCACGACGGTGCGCCGGGCCGCACGCGGGATGTCGCGGACCGGGTCCGAGGACTCGGCCGCGGTGACGGCGACGGCCTCGGTGCCGAGGAACGAGAACGTCACCACGGTCAGGGCGAGCCAGATCGCGCCGAGGCCGTTCGGGGCGAACCCGCCGTGCGCGTTGAGCGCGCCGAGGCCCACGGGCTGCTGCCCGGGCAGACCGAACACGATCGCGACGAGGCCGACGACGATGAACGCCACGATCGTCACGACCTTGATCATCGCGAACCAGTACTCGGTCTTGCCGAAGAAGCGGACCGCGCCCGCGTTGACCGCGAGCATCACCACCGAGAACCCGACGACCGGGATCCACAGCGGCAGGTCGGGATACCAGAACGTCAGGTAGAGCCCGGCCGCGACGACCTCGCTGCCGATGTTCACGACCTGCGCCGCCCAGTACATCCAGCGCTGCACGAACCCGGCACCGTGCCCGAGGTAGCGCTGGGTGATGGGCCCGAATCCCCCGGCCTCGGGGTGGCGCACCACCATCTCGGCCAACGCGTAGGCCAGGACCAGCGCGACGACGGCGGCGACGACGTAGGCGACGATCACCGCCGGCCCGGCGATGGAGATGGCGAGCCCGGAGCCGAGGAACAGCCCGGTGCCGATCGCGCCGCCCACGGCGATCATGCCGATCTGGCGTCCGTCGAGTTCACGGCGCAGGCCGTCCATGGTGCTCCCCGTGCGGTACCGCTCCCCCGGCCCGGGTCACGGGCGGGGCGCGCCGGCGCCGATCCCGGCCGGTGGGCCGGAACGGTGCGGGGCGCAACGGGCGGTGATCCTCGCACGCGCCCGGCGGTGTCAGTCCCGGGGGCCGTCCGGCGGCGCCTCGACCAGCGCCCGCCGGAACCAGGTCACGTCGCGCCACGCCCCGTGCTTCCAGCCGACACCGCGGAACGTCCCGACCTCGCTGAACCCCAGGGCGCGGTGCAGCGCGGCGCTCGCCTCGTTCGGCACGGTCATCCCGGCCACGGCGACGACCATGCCGCGCGCGACGAGTTCGGCGAACAGCGCCTCGTACAGCGCCCGGCCCAGCCCCCGCCCCTGCGCCGACGGGGCCAGGTAGACCGAGACCTCGCAGGTCCACGCGTAGGCCTCGCGGGACTTCCACGGCCCGCCGTAGGCGTAGCCGAGCACCTCACCGCCGGGGCCGACGGCGACCAGCCAGGCGTGGCGTTCGCGGGCGGCGGCGATCCGCTCGGCCATCTCCACCGGGCCCGGCGGCTCGGCCTCGAAGCTGATCGCGGTGTCCCGGACGTAGGGGGCGTAGACGGCGGCGCAGGCGTCGGCGTCCTCGGCGGTCGCCGGGCGGATGACAGGTCGGTTCGGCACGGTTCACAGCGAATCACGGTGCACCGGTCGCCCGGGCGGGTGAGGATCGTCGCGTGCTCCTGTCGATCGTGCTCGGACTCCTCTTCGGCCTCGCCGGCACCTCGACGTCGGGGGTGACGGTCGCGTTGCCGTTGCTCGCCGACGGGCTCGGCGTCGACACCGCGGTCGCGACCTGGATGGTGAGCGGGTACGCGGTCGCGCTGGCCGTCGCGACGCCGGTGCACGGACGGCTCGCCGACGCCGTCGGCATCCGGGTGCCGCTGTGTGTCGGGGTGGGCCTGCTCGGGCTGGGAGCGCTCGCCGCGGCGGCCGCGCCGAGCTTCGGCCTGCTGATGGCGGCCCGGATCGGGCAGGGGCTGGGCGCGGCCTCGGTCCCGGTGCTCGCCTCGGCGCTGCTGTCCGCCAGGACCCCGCCGGAACGACGCGGCGGCGTGCTCGGGCGGCTGGCCGGGATCTCGGCCGCGCTGTCCGCGCTCGGCCCGCTGATCGGCGGGGCGCTGACGACGGTGGGCGGCTGGCGGGCCGCGGTCGCGCTGCCGGTGCTGGCGCTGCTCGCGGTCCCCTACCTGTGGCGGCACTCGGTGGTCCGCGGCGACGGCGCCCGGGTGGACCTGGTGGGTGCGGTGATCGTCGCGACGGCGGTGTCCGGACTGGTGCTGCTGGTGCAGTCGCCCAGCGCGGGTGCGGTCGCGGCCGTCGCCGGTGGGGCGCTGCTCGCGGTCGGCGTCCCGGTGACGGCGCTGTGGGTGCGGGCCCGGCCCGACGGGTTCCTGCCGCGCGGGGTGGTCGGCAACGCGACGGTGGTGCGCAGCTCGCTGTGCGCCTCGGCGGTGCCGGCCAGCTGGTTCGCCCTGCTGCTGGGCATCCCGCTGGAGCTCGCCGAGCGCGGCTGGAGCCCACTGGCCACCGGGCTGGTGCTGGTGCCGTCGGCGGTGGTGGCGTTGGCGTGCCCGGCGGCGTCGGCGTTCCTGCAGGCCCGGATCGGGCCGCGGCAGACCCTGACGTGCGCCTGCGCGACGACCGTCGTCGGGCTGGTCGTGGCCGTGGCCGGGGTGGCGAGCCACCTGCCGTGGGTGCTGGCGCTCGCGCCGATGCTGGTGACGCTGGCGTTCGGCACCGGGCAGCCCGCGATGATCGCCGCCGTCGGCACGGCGGTGCCGCAGGACCGGCGCAGCGGCGCGATCGGGGTGGCGACGCTGTGCTTCCTCACCGGCGCCGGGATCGGGGCGGCGGTGATCGGCGGGTTCGCCGCCGTCGTCGGGCTGAGCGCGGCGCTCGCGCTGCTGCTGGTCTTGCCCGTCGCCGGGACCGCGGTACAGATGCTCGCGGGGCGCCGGCCCGGAACGGCGTGATCGTCCAGCCGCGCCCCGGTGACGGCCGGTGGTCGCCGGACCGGTCGTCGCCGGCCGAGCCGCTCAGCGGCCCGCCCGGACCGAGCGCCGCACCTCGTCGGTGTAGCGCAGGCGCAGCGCCGCGGTCCGGGCGGTCCCGACCAGCCGCGGGTCGGTGCCGGGGGTCTCCCGGGCCACGACGTCGTCGAGCCACACCCGGAAACAGCCGTGCAGCCCGCGGACCAGGCCGTCGAGCAGGCACGACGCCGGGTCGAGCGGGTCCAGCACGGTCGAGACCGCCCGGTGGCCCTCCTCGGGATGCGGTGGCTGCTCCGGGCACACGATGAACCAGCCCTGGCGGGCCAGGACGGCCTCCTGGAGCAGGTCGAGGACCACCACCTCCTCACCGACCCCGGCCAGGGTGCACAGCACGTGCCGCGCCACCGGGAGGTCCTCGTGCCCGATCGCCTCGGCGAGCGCGACGACGTCGGGCACCGTGTGCCCGACCCGCTCCGCGACGAGCACGGCCGAGGCCCGCAGCCAGCGCAGAGTCGCGACGGCGGCCGCGTTCGGCTCGACCGACGTCACGATCGCGGGCGGGCCGAGCGGGTCGTCGTGCAGCAGCGCGTGGGCGACGAGGAGCTGCTCGGCCGGGGCGTCGCTCCGGGGGTGGACGACGGCCTGGGCGGAGCGTCCGGTGAGGACGCCGTCGTCGGCGTCGAGGACGGCGTCGGTCTCGGCGCGGACGTCGGCGACGACGGCGTCGCGGAACGCCCGCCCCGGTGCCCGCGCCACGATCCGGCCCAGCAGGTGCGCGGTCTCGGCACAGCCGTCCTCCATGACGCGCAGGAGGTCCCCCACCGGCTGGTTCGGGTGCCGCACGGCCGCGGCGAGCGCCGCCGGGTCGAGCTCGTGGGCGGCCTGGTCGGCGTAGGTGGCCCACAGGTGCGTCGACAGGGCGCTCAGCGCCTTCGCGGTGCGGCGGGCCAGGGAGTGGTCGAGGGCCTTCGGGACGCGGGCGGCCCGGCAGGCGACGGCGCCGTCGCCGGTGGGCCAGCAGGCGACGATCGTCGAGGCGACCGGGTCGTGGGCGTAGGTGGTCATGCGGCTTGGACGAGGCCCGGGCCGCGGCGGTTCCGCCGGGTCCGCGGCCGGGTACCGATGGCCGCGCCCGACCGCCGGGTCACCGTCCCGGCCGGTACACCAGCCGTCGCAGCAGTTGCTCGGCCGGGCCCGTACGACCGGCCCGTTCGAGCGCGACGGCGACAGCGACGGTCACCGTCCACACCCCGACCGCGTAGACGGCCATCCCGGCGCTACCCAGCAGCCCACCCACCCCGAGCCCCCAGGCCGCGAGGACCGGCGCGCACAGCACGGACTGTCCCAGATAGCCGGTCATCGACCGCCTGCCGAGCGCGGTCACCGCCGACGCGACCCGCCCCGGTGGCCGCCCCTCGAGCCGGGCGGCGAGCAGACCGAACACCGCGACGTAACCGATCCCGCACACCAACCCGGTGACCATCTGTACGGCGGTGAACGCCCAGACGACCGTGCCGAGCTCCGGCAGCACGCCGACGTGGGCGAGCGCGTGCGGCAGCCCGCCGAGCCAGCCGACCGCGACCCCCACGACGGCCGCCGGCCACAGCAGCCGCCGGTGCTCGACCGGCCGTTCCAGCACCCTGCGCCGGGCGGCCCAGACCCCGAGGAGCATCGCAACCGGTACCGCGATCCCGAACAGTCCCTGGCCGAGCACGATGAACGGCCACAGCAGCATCCGGTCCAGCGCCGCCGTGAGCGGGTCGGTGGCCGAGGCGCTCGCGGTCACGAAGGCGGGGAGCCCTCCGCCCTGCACTGGCACTCCCTCGACGACGACCGCCCAGGCACCGTAGAGCGAGAACGCGGCGAACGCCGTGAGGACGACGGTGCCCAGCGCCGACCACACCAGCAGGGTCCGGTCGGAACGTCGCAGGAACAGCCAGGTCAGCACCAGCCCGCACAGGCCGTACGCGCCCAGGACGTCGCCACCCCACAGCAGCAGGGCGTGCACGAGACCGAACGCGATCAGCCACAGGTTGCGGCGGCGGAGCACCGCGAAGGCCCGGGCGTCCGGCACCCCGGCCTCGGCCTGCCGCCGAGGGATCACCGCGAGGCCGTACCCGAACAGGAACGCGAACATCGGGTACACCCGCATGTCCACGCCGATGATCAGCGCGGCCTGCACGACCCGGTCGACGGGCGAACCGTCGACCGGGTGGAAACCGGCCTCGGAGTGGGCCCGTCCGTACAGGTAGAACGGTGTGTTCGCGAGCGCGATGAGCAACAGCATCGCCCCGCGGGCGAGGTCCGGCGCCGGTGCGCGCTCCGCCGTCCCGAGCGGGCCGACCGGCTGCGGGCCAGGTTGCCCGGCCGTCACGACATCCTCACGCGGACCATCGCACCGCGTGACGTACCGGACAGGCAAGTGGAAATCAGGCAGTGGGCCGTCCGGTCAGTGGTTCCCGACCACCCGCTCCGGCACGACGAGCACCGCGGCCCGCCGCTGCTCGGCCATCACCCGGTCGTACTCGGCCCAGTCGTCGTGGGTCCCACCGCACGCGACGAACACGTCCCGGAGGAGCTGCGGTACGTCGACGCCGTCCCGCGGGTCGTCCGGCCCGAAGATCTCGGAGCTGCCCTCGACGGCCACCCAGCGCCACCCGGCCCGCCAGTGCAGCGACGTCGCGGGTCGCGCACGCAACGCCGTCAGCTTGACGGGGCCGTAGGTGACGTAGGCGGCCACCGGGGCGCCGGTGACGGGGTGGTCGAGCACACCGGCGTTGACCAGCGAGGTGTGCGGGCGGCCGTCGGCGCGTACGACCGCCACGGTGCACAGCCCGGAGTCCTCGGCGACGATCCGCCGTACCGCGTCCAGATCCATGCGGCCAGTGTGGCGGGTCAGCGCCAGCCGAGCTTCTTGGTGCAGGCCGGCCAGGCCTTCCAGCCCTGCTCGTCCTGCACCTTCTTCGCGATCTCGATCTGCTGGGCCTTGGTGGCCTGCTCCGCGCTCGGCGCGTACTGGCGGCCGCCGAACTCCTTCCAGGTCGACGGCGTGAACTGCAGGCCGCCCTTGAAGCCGTTGCCGGTGTCGGCGTCCCAGTTGCCGGTGCTCTCGCAGTGCGCGAGCTTCTCCCAGGTGGCCGAGCGCTCGACGGACGGGGCCGACGGGGCCGACGAGGTCGACTCGGCCGCCGAGGCGGTCCCGGCGACGCCCAGCGGGGCGGCCGCCATCGCGGCGAACGCGCTGATCCGGGCGACCTGGCGGCCGGTCTCGGTGGGTTTGCGGTGTCGTCCAGCCATGGTCGTTCCTCTACCTCGGGGAGCAGGTACCGCCCGGGCCGGAGTGCGGGGAGGACCCGGAGCGGCCGACACCGTAACCACGCCGAGACCATCGGTCACAACCCGTGACACCCGCCCACCGCGGAGTACGCGACGAGTGGTCGCCTGCCCGCGTTCACCGACGGATGGGGTAACGCATACCGCTCGCGCCGTCCGCCGATCAGGCTCCGCAGGTCGGCGCGGGGACCGGTTCTCCGGTCGCGGGAACCGGCACACGGCGGCCCAGCACGGCCGCGACGACGGCCAGCAGCGCGACGACGCCGCCGTACACCAGCGCCGTGGGGCGCAGCTCCCCCAGCGTCGCGGCGACGCCCGCGACCATCGCCGGCACCGAGAACGCCAGGTAGGCCAGTGTGTAGAGGGCGGCGAACAGCTCGCCACGCTCGTGCGGGGCCGCGAGCGTGGACATCGTCCCGAACGTGGCGTAGGCGGCCGCACCGAATCCGAGCCCGGCGACGACCGCACCGACGGCGGCGAGCGCGAGCAGCCCGGTCGACACCCCGGCCAGGGTGACGACGGTGCCGGCGGCCAGCAGCCCGGCCGCCGGGACGAGCAGCGTCGACGGCACCCGCCCGCGCAGCGCGAACGCCGTCACCGCGCCGGTCCCGACGAGCGCGACGACGGTGAGCCCGCCGACCAGGTGGTCGTGCACCCCGAACACCTGCGCGACGACCGAGCCCCCGAGCGACAGGTAGAGCCCGCCGAGCGCCCAGCTGGCCAGCAGGATCGGCACGATCGCGACGAAGCCGGCCCGCACCCGTGGCGGCACCCCGACCCGCGGCCGCAGCGATCCGAGCGCCCCGGGCCGACGGTCGATCGTCTCCGGGATCAGCGCGACCAGCACGGCCGCCAGGACCAGGCCGGCGACCAGCAGCGCCCAGACCAGGCGGGTCGGGGCGGGCGCGTACTCGACGAGCAGGCCGCAGCCGAGCGCACCGAGCGCCAGCCCGGCGAGCGGAGCGGTCCCGTTGATCGCACCCGCCCGGTCCGGCCGGTCACCGCGGGCGGCGAGGTCGACCAGCGTCGCGGGCAGCGTCGCCGTCGCCGCACCGGTCGCGACGCCCTGGACGACGCGCGCGACGAGCAGCCAGCCGACGCCGTCGGCCAGCAGGAACAGCACCAGGGACACGACCTCCAGCGCGATCGCACCGAGCAGCACCGGTTTGCGTCCGATGTGGTCGGACAGCGACCCGGCCACGAGCAGGGCGGCGATCAGCGCGAGGACGTAGACCGCGAACACCGTGGTCAGCGTGAACTCGGTGAACGCGAACCGCTCCTGGTAGACGACGTAGAGCGGGGACGGCGCGGACGACGCGGCGAGGAACCAGACGAACGTCGCTGCGACGACGGCGAACGCCACCGGCGGGGACAGGCGGGGCACGGTGCTCCTCGGGTCGGACGGCCTACTGAGCATCGGCAACGACCGGCCCGGGGCCCGCATTCCCACGCCGCTGCGTGACCGGCCACCCCCACCCCGCCCGGGCTGCTCCCAGGGTCACCTTCGTAGCCCTCTAAGCCACGAAAGTGCCCCTGGGGGCAACCCCGGGGTGCGGGCGCACCGGGTCAGGCCAGGGCGGCGCGCAGGGCTGCTCCCGCCTCGTCGAGCAGGGCGCGGCTGTCGTCGACCGCGGCACCGAACTGCAGGAACCCGTGGATCATGCCCGGCGACTCGCGCAGCTCCGTCTTCACGCCCGCGGCGTTCTGCGCCGCGGCGTAGGCGGCGCCCTGGTCACGGAGCGGGTCGAACTCGGCGGTGACGACCAGCGCGGGCGGCAGCCCGGACAGGTCGGTGGTGCGGGCCGGGGACATGCGCGGGTCCAGGGCGTCCTGCTCGCCGGTGAGGTAGTGGCCCATGAACCACTCGATCCAGGCGACGGTCAGCAGCGGGCCCTGGGCGTTCTCGGTCATCGACGGGCTCTGGTCGGCGGCGTCGACGGCCGGGTAGACCAGCAGCTGGAACCGCAGGGCGGGGCCGTGGTCGCGGGCGTGCTGGGCGACGACGGCCGAGAGGTTCCCGCCCGCGGAGTCGCCACCGACGGCGATGCGGGACGGGTCGCCGTCGAACTCCGCGGCGTGGGCGTGCACCCACTCCAGGGCGGCGACGGCGTCGTCGACGGCGGCCGGGAACCGGTGCTCGGGGGCGAGCCGGTAGTCGACCGCGACGACGACGGCGCCGGACCGGTTGGCCAGCGACCGGCAGACCGGGTCGTGGCTGTCGAGGTCGCCGATCACCCAGCCGCCGCCGTGGTAGAAGACCAGGACCGGGAACGGGCCGGTGCCCTCGGGCCTGTAGATGCGCACCGGTACGTCGCCGGCGCGGTCGTCGCGGACCGCCGCGACCGGCTCGGGCGGACCGGACACCGCGGCCATCTCCCGGATCATCGCGCGGTTCTGCGCGACGGTCATGGTCTCCGGCGGCGCCCCGCCCTGCTCGGCCATGAGGTTCAGGAGGGCTTCCACCTGCGGATGCAGCGGCACGGTCGGTGCTCCTTCGACGTCGTCGTCCTGCGGGGCGGTGGGCCCCACCGGATCATCCTGCACCCGCCGGTCCCCCGACGGCACGGACCACGACCGCGGCCGCGGCGAGCAGTGCCGCCAGCGCCGGGACGACGGCCGGCAGGTGCGCCAGCGCCAGCCCGCCGGCGACGGCGCCGAGCACGATCGCCGCGAGCTGGCGCAGCGCCGGCCACCGCCGCCCGTCGCCGGTGGCCAGGTCGGACACGGCGCCAGTCAGCGTGCCGGTCATGTACGTCGTGGACTGTCCGAGCAGCTGCGCGACGCTGCTCTGCCCGCCCATCGCCAGTGCGGCGCCGGCGAGCAGCGGGAGCGTCGCGCCCGGGGCGAGCGGCCAGGCCACCGCGAGCACGACGAGCACCGCCAGCTCGGCGACGAGCGGGACCGACACCGCCGTCGGCCACCGGCGTCGCAGCAGCGACCACAGCGCGACGCCGACGACGAACCCGGCCACCGCGACCGCAGGCGGCAGCAGCCGGGCCGGCTCGGCGACGGCGAGGGCGTACCCGGCCGTCACGAGGTTGCCGGTGACGACACCGGCGAACGCGCCGCCCAGTGCGACCACGGCCCAGACGTCCACCACCCCGGCGCACGCGGCCAGCAATGCGAGGACCACCGCACGGTTCACCGCGTGATCCTCCCGCGGCGGCGGCGCCGGTGGCACGCTGGGCGGGTGCAGCTGCGTGCGACCTCCACCCCGGCGGGCCTGCTCCGTGTGCGCTACGAGGTCACCGCCGACGGCCGGGCCGTCACCGGGTGGAGCGCGCGGGCCTGGCACTCCCACCGGGACCTCGTCATCGACGGACACCCCTACGCGCTGCGGTCGGAGGGGATCGCCCGGTTCGCGCTGGAGGGCGACATCCGGGCGCACATCCAGCGATCGGTCGACCACCCGGACGGGCCGCTCTCCCGCCCGCGGTGGACCGTCGAGCTCGGCGACCTGACCTACCGGCTCACCGGTTCCGGGATCGGGCGCCGCTTCGCCCTGCTCACCACGGCCGACGCGGTCAACGAGGCCGGGCGGGTGTGGCGGACCGGCGGGCTACGGCCGTCCTACGGTGCGGACCTCCCCGACGCCCTGCCCCTGCCGGTCGGGGTGTTCGTGCTCTGGGCGGCGATGGCGATCTGGCGGGCCACGGTCACCGCGGCCGCGACGGCGGTGCGCTGAGCCGGACCCCGGACACCACGCCCCCGGACACACGACGGCCCCGGACGTCGTGGTGGGGACGCCCGGGGCCGGTGGTCGTGCGGGTGCTGCTCAGACCTCGCCGCGGTAGCCGGCGGCCTGCGCCTGCCACATCCAGCGGGCCTCCTCCAGCGCGCGGCCCAGCTCGATGAGCAGGTCCTCGGTGAGCGGGTCGGCCTTGCCGGCCTGCTCGATGCGCGGACGCAGCCGGTCGACGGCGGCGTCGACGATCGCCGAGATGGTGAGCACGGTGTCGGAGTCGGACACGTAGCCCGCCGGGTACTCGGGCAGCCCGGTGTCGCGGCCGACGGTCTTCGCGCGACCGTCGGGGGCGACGCCGATCGCGGCGGCCCGCTCGGCGACCGAGTCTCCGTGCTCGCGGGCCAGGTCGACGAGCTCGTCGAGGTGCAGGTGGATGTCGCGGAACTGCCTGCCGACGAGGTTCCAGTGCGCCTGCTTCGCGACCAGGGACAGGTCGACGAGGTCGACGAGGGTCTCCTGCAGCACGCCGCCGGTGATGTCGGTGGCGCCGCTGTCGAGCGGGCTGGTGATCGGGGTGGCCATGGTGCCCACCGCTCCTTCCGATGTCGGTTCGGGACGTACCGGGAGTGCCCCGCCCTCGGGACGCCCACACCCGTTCGTGATCCGTCCGACACCCGGTGAGGCGCGCCTGACCTGGGGAAAGCCGAGCCTACGAGCGCGCCGCGTGGGTCACGAGGACCGGGATCGGGGAGTCCAGGATGATCCGCTGCGCGGTGCTGCCGGTGAGCAGCTTGCCGACCGGGCTGCGCCGCCTCACCCCGACCACGAGCAGCTGCGCGTCCTCCTGCGCGGCCAGGTCGAGGATCGCCTCGGCGGGGTCGCCGCCGTCGTCGACGACGCGCACCGCGGTGGTCGGGTCGCCCTCGGCGCGCAGCCCGGCGAGCCGCGACCCGATGGTCACCTCGAGCGAGGCGTGGTCGTGGGTCCCGGTGCCGTCGGCATCGAACAGCTCCTGGCGGCCGGTGGCCAGCACCGTCAGCGGGGCGCCCCGCAGCCGGGACTCGCGGACCGCCAGGTCCAGGGCGGCGTCGCCCTCGGGCGTCGGGCCGTAGGCCACACAGATCGTCATGTCGCTCCCCATCAGGCGTTCGCGGACGGGACGGAGACTAACCACGCCGAACGGACATACCGGAGAAAAGTTCGTTGTGGTCACAGAGATCGTAGAGTTTCCGATCCGGACCATGGAGGACGGAGCGGACGTGTGCCAACGTCTGCCCCCATGCCACGACGGCAGGTCATCGCAGCCCTGGGAATCGTCCTCGTCACCGCACTCGCGGTGACCGCCTTCGCCGACGCCGCCCGGTCCGGGGAGGGACAGGCGGCGCGCTCCAACCTCACCCTCATCGCCCCCGCGGCCGCCGGTGGCGGCTGGGACCTGGTCGCCCGCGAGGCGCAGCAGGCCATGCGCACCGGGAACATCGTGAACACCGTGCAGGTGGTCAACATCCCCGGTGCCGCCGGGACCATCGGCCTCAACCAGCTCGCCGGTCTCGCCGGCGAGGAGACCACCATGATGGTCACCGGCACCGTCATGCTCGGCGGGATCAGCCAGTCCGGCAGCGCGCTCAGCCTGCAGGACACGACGCCGATCGCCCGGCTCGCGGAGGACTTCGAGGTCGTCGCGGTCCCGGCCGAGTCACCGTTCCGCACGCTCGACGACATGCTCACCGCCTGGGCCGCGAACCCGGCCGCGCTACCGATCGGCGGCGGCTCGGCGGGCGGTATCGACCACATGGTCGCCGCCCAGCTCGCGCAGGCCCGCGACATCCCCGTCGAGCGGATGGTCTACACCCCGCACCCCGGCGGCGGCGAACTCACGCTGAGCCTGCTGTCGACCGCGGCCGGCACCGTCGGCGTCGGGATCTCCGGCTACAACGACTTCCGCGACCTGGTGGAGTCCGGGCAGCTGCGGGTGCTGGCGGTCGTCGCGCCCGAACGCCTGCAGGGCGTCGACGCCCCGACCATGGACGAGCTCGGCATGCCCGAGGTCGACCTCGTCAACTGGCGCGGGCTCGTCGCCCCCGCCGGGATCACCCCCGAGGCCCGCGCGGAGCTGGAGCAGATCGCCCGCGAGATGGTCGGGACCGAGTCCTGGGGCGAGGCCGTGACCCGCAACCGCTGGGTGCGCAGCGAGACCTACGGCGAGGACTACGACCGCTATCTGGTCTCCGAACAGGCCCGCATCGACGACCTTCTGAAGGAGCTGGGGCTGGCATGAGCGGCCGTCCTGCACACCTGTCCCGGGGCGCGCTCGTCGTGCCCGCGATCCTCGCCGCGCTGGGGGTCTTCCTGACCTACGGCACGCTGACCATGCGGGTCGTCGGCGACGGCGGCCTGTTCGGCCCGACCACCATGCCGTGGATCGTCGCGATCCTGTGCTACGTGGTCGCGGCGCTGCTGGCGTTCGACATCCTGCGGCCACGGCCGGAGTTCGACGCCCCGGCCCCGGCCGCGGCGGCCACCGGTGACGGCGACGTCGAGGGCGCCGCAGGCGGGGACGCGCCGGCCGACACCGGGGTGAACGCCCCGGCCGTGCTGACCGCGGTCGGCGGCGTGGCCGCGTTCATCGTCGTCCTGCCCTACCTGGGGTGGATCCTGTCCGCGACCGGGCTGTTCGTCACCGTCGCCGCCGCCCTGGGCAACCGGCGCTGGCCCGCGATGGCGCTCGGCGGGCTCGCCGTGTCCTCGGCGGTCCAGGTCGTGTTCAGCATGCTGCTCGGGATCTCGCTGCCCGCCGGCTTCGTCGGAGGGTTCTGACCCGTGGAACAACTGACCAACCTGCTCGGCGGCTTCGCCGACGTCCTCAGCCCCTCCGCGCTGCTGTTCGTGTTCCTCGGTGCGCTGATGGGCACCGCGGTCGGGGTCCTGCCGGGTCTGGGCTCGGCGATGGCCGTGGCGCTGCTGCTCCCCCTCACCTTCGTCCTCGAGCCGACCAGTGCGCTGATCATGTTCACCGGCATCTACTTCGGTGGCCTGTTCGGTGACTCCATCGCCGGGTTCCTCATGAACACCCCCGGCAACTCGACCGCCATCGCCAGCACCTTCGAGGGGCATCGGATGGCGCTGCGCGGCAGGGCCGCCCAGGCGCTGGCCACCGGCGCGATCGGCGCGTTCATCGGCGGCATGGTCGCCTCGGCGCTGGTGGTGTTCTTCGCCCCGACCCTCGCCCGGCTCGCCACCGGGTTCGGCCCCGCCGAGTTCCTCGCACTCGCCGTGTTCGCCTTCGTCGCGATCTCCGCCGTCGTCGCCGACTCCGCGATCCGCGGCGTCGCCGCGCTCGCGATCGGCCTGACCCTGGCCCTGGTCGGGATCGACCAGCCGACCGGCACACCCCGGTTCTCCTTCGGCTTCTCCCCGCTGCTCGACGGCGTCTCGATCGTCGTGATCACGGTGTCGCTGCTGGCGCTGGGCGAGGTGTTCAGCCAGGCCGCGAAGGTCGGCCGGGCCGAGGAGACCAGCGCCGTCATGCCGACCGGCCGATGGTGGCTGTCGAAGGCCGAGTTCCGCCAGGCGCTGCCCGCGTGGCTGCGCGGCACCGCGATCGGCGTCCCGTTCGGTGTCATCCCGGCCGGTGGCGCCGAGGTGCCGACGTTCCTGGCCTACGGGACCGAGCGCAGGCTCGACCGGCGCAAGGCCGAGCCGACCTTCGGGAAGGGCGCCATCGAGGGCGTCGCGGCGCCGGAGGCCGCGGGCAACGCCACCGCGGGCACCGCGATGGGCGCGCTGCTCGCGCTCGGCCTGCCCACCTCCGCGACGGCGGCGATCCTGCTCGCCGCGTTCCAGCAGTACGGCCTGCAGCCGGGCCCGCTGCTGCTGGAGCGCTCCGGGGACATCGTGTGGGCACTGCTCGCCGGGTTCTTCCTGGCGATGATCGTGCTGCTGATCCTCAACCTGCCGTTCGCGCCGCTGTGGGCGCAGCTGCTGCGGGTCCCGAAGTCCTACCTGTACGCGGGCATCGCGGTGTTCGCCGCGTTCGGCGTGTACGCCTCCGGGGCGAGCCAGGTCGACCTGGTGATCATGCTGGTGGTGGGCGTGCTCGGGCTGGCGATGCGGCTCTACGACATCCCCGTCGCGCCGGTGCTGATCGCGGTGATCCTCGGGCCGCTGGCGGAGTACTCGCTGCGCGACGCGATGGGCAACTCCGACAACGACCCGGCGGTGCTGGTGTCGAGCCCGATCACCGTCGTGCTGTACCTGCTGCTCCTCGCCGGCCTGGTCTGGACGGCGTGGCGCCGGTTCGCCGAGAAGCGCGCCGCCGACGTGTGATCACCCCGCGGCGCGGGCCAGCTCCACGGCCCGCGCCAGCGTGGTGAGGCGCTCGTCGAGGGTCTCCCCCGCCGGGTAGAGCCGGACGGTGCCGACGCCGGCGGCGGCCCAGTCCCGCAACCGCGCGGCGACCCGTTCCTCGGTGCCGACCAGCGTCGTCCCCAGCACCATCTCGTCGGTCACCAGGGCCGCGGCGCCGGCCCGGTCCCCGCCCTGCCAGGCGGCGCGGACGGCGTCGGCCCGCTCGCCCCAGCCCTGGCGGCGGTAGGCGTCGAAGTAGAAGTTCCGCTCCGCGGTGCCCATCCCGCCGAGGCTGAACGCGATGCCGGGGCGGCGGGCGTCGACCATCGCCGCCTGGTCGGCCTCGTCGGTGGCGAAGGCGACCTCGGCGCCCTGGCAGACCTCGATCGCGGACCGGTCCCGCCCGGCGGCGCGCAGACCGGTGTCGAGGTGGGCGAGGTAGGCGTCGGCACCCTCGGGGACGAAGCTCGTGCCCAGCCAGCCGTCGGCGACCCGCCCGGTGAGCTCCAGCATCCGCGGGGACAGCGCGGCGACGAACACCGGCAGGTCCGGCACCGGCGTGGTCGACAGCCGCATCGGGCGGCCCTGTCCGCCGGGCAGCGGGATCGCGACGGTCTCGCCGTCGTAGGCGATGCGCTCCCCCGCGCAGGCGGCCCGGACCACCTCGATCGTCTCGCGCAGCCGGGTGAGCGGGCGGGCGAACGGCACCCCGTGCAGGCCCTCGATGACCTGGGGGCCGGACGGGCCGAGCCCGAGCAGGAACCGTCCCTGCGACATGTCGTGCAGGGTCAGCGCGGCCTGGGCGATCGCGACCGGCGAGCGGGTGCCGACCTGGATCACCCCGGAACCGAGCCGGATGCGTCCGGTGCGGGCGGCGAGGTAGCCCAGCGCGGACGGCGCGTCGGACCCCCACGCCTCGGCGACCCAGCAGTCGTCGAGGCCCAGCTTCTCGGCCTCGACGACGAACTCGACGGTCTCGCGCCAGTCACCGCCGGAGGCCTCGACCGTCGTGGCGGTCCTCACCGGCCGTCCCGGACGAGCCCGACCGGGCCGTGTACGGGCACGTCCCCGGCGGCGAGCACCGCCGTCGCCATCGGCGCCAGCAGCGCGGCGAGCTCGGCGGTCCGTTCCGGGCCGAGTGCGCCCCACGGGCGGGCGGCGGCCCGGTCGGTGAGCCGTTCGATCTCGTCGTGCTCGTCGGCGCCGGCGGCGGTGAGCGCGCCGGTGGCGTCGACCCAGCCGCGGGCCCGCAGGTCCTCCGCGCCGGCCGCCCAGGCGTCCGGGTCGACGCCGCGGGCGGTGCGCAGCCACTCGCCGTCGGTCTCCCCGGCGGCGATCTTGAGGTGGTGCGCGGCGACCGGGCCGACACCCCGCGCGACCGGGACCGCGACGTGACCGTCCCCGCGGTGCTCGCGCAGCGTCGTCGTCGCCTGCCAGAGGGTCTCGAGGCCGCCGTCGGGGCGGGGCAGCGC